>DJYL01000132.1 GCA_002448495.1 Pseudoselenomonas ruminantium
TGTCCTTTCATAACATGGGAATGGGCATGGCAGAAAAAATCCGGGAAAAAATCCGGGAGTTTTTGCCCCGGGCAGTGGTCGCGGGCATGACTGAAATGCTGTTTACGCCGGAGGGAACCACAAGCTATGTACGCATCAACTGTTCTTTTTTCCAGAATGCCAAGGTGCGGCTCTTAGAATATGATGGTGTACCGGAAAATTTTGGCAAGTTAGGGCTGGAAATGGGGCAGAAGGTAGCAGCCATGCAGGATGTCCGGGCAGCAATGGTTCTGGGGGTTATGGCGCCGAAGTTAAGCAAGTTCATTGATAACTTTGTGGTTGGCAATGAAAATGTGGTGGTCTTTGGTGCCATTGCCGGCATGTATGAAGAGGTCATTGATACGGTTGAGGAAACAGCGTTGAGCAGCAGCCTGTTTTCTGTAGACCCCGGCAATAAGGAGGCCAATCAATTCATTTTGGGCAGTGCTCCTATGGCGCACGGGCTGGCAGTGGTCTTGTTTAGTGGGCAAAAACTGAGTGTCCGGGCGGATTACACTTTGGGGTGGAAACCGTTGGGCAAGGAAATGACCATTACAGAAACCATGGGACAATGCGGCATCAGTAAGCTGGATGATATGCCGGCCGTGGATATTTACCGGCATTATTTGAAGGTCGTTCCCGATGAAAATTTCCTGCAGAATATTGCAGAATTCCCCATGGTCATTGACCGGAATGATTGTCTGATTGCCCGGGTGCCGCCGGGGTTTGATGAAGAAGGGCGGATTTTCTTCACCGGTGATGTGCGGGTGGGGGAAAAGGTACGCTTGTCTTATGCCGTGCTGGAGGATTTTCTTCATGAGACGGAACTGGCCAGTGAGAAGATGAGCCAGTTTGCGCCGGAAGCCTTGTTCCTCAATATATGCGGCAGCCGCGGTTTGTTCCTGCAGGAAAAAGCCCAGCTGGAAACCATCTATTATCAGCGCAGTGCCAATCAGTTAAATGCGTGCAGCGGCACAGGTGAAATTTACTGCTATCAAGGGCATGGCGGAATTCTCAACTGTGCATTGGTGGCGGTGGGATTCCGGGAGGGCAGCAGCAAGTCAGCACTTACCGTCTATGATGAACCGATGGAGGAAGCGGCGAATGCGCCGGTGCGTTTATCCGCAAGAGTAGCAGCTTTCTTGGAGGCCGTAACCAAAGAATTGGAGGAAACGAATCAGGAACTGCGGAATATGGCAACGGAGACGGAAAAGTCCAGCATTGACAAATACCGGTTCCTATCCAGTGTCAGCCGGGATATTGCCGAGCCTTTGCAGACGGTTATTGAAATGGATTTGCGGGTGCAAAGGGAAAGCAAGGAACCACATATCCGTGCTTATGCCAAGGAAAGCCGGATAGCAGGACGAAAGGTCTATGGGGTTATTCAGCGCATCTTTGACTTTTTGGCAATGGAAGCGGGACATTTCAAACTTAACGAGGGCGAGTACCGCCTGAATCATTTGTTGGATTCCTTGCGGGCAGAATTGGCAGAATCCGTTGAGTCCAAGGGCATTGCCTTAGAATTTCTATTGGAAGGCGATGTACCCAGTGTGCTCTATGGCGATGAATTGCGGCTGCGGCAGCTTTTGATTAATCTGCTGGGCAATGGGGTGAAATACACCCAACAGGGCAGTGTGGTGCTGGGGATTAAGGCAGAAAAGACCGGGGCAGCGGAAACGAAACTTCACGTCAGCGTCAAGGATACGGGCATTGGCATGACAGAAGAACAGATGGCTGAACTGCAAAAAATTCTGGATATGAATGTGGATGCCAGCACCACTACGTTAAATGACACGGGCATTGGCATCAGCGTAACCCAGCGGATTCTCAAAATGATGGGCAGCGGCCTGTCTATCCGCAGCAGGCTGGGGGAAGGCTCAGAATTATCTTTTGCGCTGCGGCAGCGGGTTCTCAGCTGGATTCCTCTGCGGCAGGAGGCAGATAATTTAGAGCGTGTTGAGCAAGAGGAAACGGAAACAATCAGTCCGGAAGAACTGGCAGAAACATGGGAGGCTCTGCGGGAAATCGCAGATGCCCAGGAGAAGGAAAGCCTTGACTATATGCTGGAAACCTTGACGGGGTATACCCTGCCTGAACGGGAAGCTGCTTTGCTGCTTGAATTGCAGGCAGCAGCAAAGGAGGAAAACTGGGCTTTAATTCAGAAGCTGGTACAGTAAAAATTTATATTTTTTCTTTTTGACCTATTGACTTTTTGACTATTTGAGTTATAATAAAATTGTAATCAGGAAAGAGGTTATGAAAGACCTCAGGATTACAGAATGTTTACAAATAGTCAAGAGAGGCACAGCAAGCTCCCTTGACCGGTATAGATTTAGAAAGGGGTTGCTGATTATGTTTGGTTTGGTTCCATTTGGTACGCGTAAGGATTTGGCAACGGGGAATGCTCCGCAGAGTATCTGGGATGTCTTCAATGAGCCATTCTTCAATGATGATTTCTTCCCCACGATGTCAGGCATTAGTTCCGGTGGCGGGATGCGGGTGGATGTCAAGGATAACGGTGACAGCTATGAATTGACCGCCGACCTTCCCGGCATGAAGAAAGAGGATGTAAAACTCAGTTATCAGAACGGTTATCTGACCATCGCTGCCCAGCAGCAGGCCGAGAATAACCAGCAGGATGACAAGGGCAATTACATCCGCCGTGAACGCCGCATGGGTTCTGTGAGCCGTTCCTTCTACATCGACAGCATTGATGAAAGCCGTATTGATGCAGAATTCAAGGATGGTGTCCTCCATGTGAAGATGCCGAAAGCCGCAGAGGTTGACCATTCGACCACAATCCATATCCGCTAATCGTTATTAAGTTGTCCATAAACAGGATAGTCAAAAGGCTCTCCCCGTTGGGGGAGAGCCTTTTGACGTATGTATTTTAATCATTGAGGCTTATCGCCGTAGTAGGACAAGGCCAGCATGGTAATGTCATCGGATTGGGCGGCTGTGCCAACGTGGCTGGACAAAGATTTTTGCACCGCAGCCAAAAGTTCCTGCAAATTCAAGCTGTTTGTCTCTGGTGCGTTCAAGGTCTGCAGCAGGCGTTCTTCGCCATAAAGTTCTTCTGCCTCGTTCAAAGCTTCGGTTACGCCGTCGGTATAGAGGAATAGTTTATCACCTGGTTCCAGTGTCAAGTCCTGACCGACAAAGTTAAGTTCATCCATTCCGCCCAGAACGAAATTGCGTTTCACATTCATATAGGAGAATTTATTTTCCTTTGACCGGTATACAAGCGGCGGGTTATGTCCTGCATTGACATAGGTAAAATGTCCTGTCTTGATATTCAGCAGTCCCACAAAGGCCGTGACAAACATCATGGCATCGTTATTCTGGCAGAGCTGGTCATTGGTGCAGGATACCAGTGGTGCCAAATCATTGCTGCCACTCATGGTGAGGGCGAAGTTTTTGAGGATGGTTTTGGCAATCACCATAAAGAGCGCCGCCGGCACCCCTTTGCCGGACACATCGGCAATGGTGATCATGACGTGATTTTCATCCACCATATAAAAATCGTAAAAATCGCCGCCGACCTCTTTGGCCGGGTGCATATTCGCATAAATATCGAATTCCTTTTTTTCCGGGAAAGGTGGGAAAATACGGGGAAGCATACTTTCCTGTATATTGGTCGCCACGCTAAGCTCTGTGGAAATGCGCTCCTTATCAGCCGTGACCTGTGCCAGATTCTTCATTTGACTTTGTAATTCATCGGTCATGGCATTGAAGCAGACTGCCAGATGTTCGATTTCGTTGCCGGTATTGATGGACAGTTTCTTTTCCAGATTGCCGCTGGCGATTTCCCGCACACCATCAGCCAGTTCGTGAATGGGACTGACGAAGCGCTCAGCCACCCGGTTACTGATAAAGGGAACTGCCAGCAGGAATAATCCTGCCAGAACCAGTACCGCCAGCAGTGTGCGGTGGATGGACTGGTTCAGTATCCCGATAAAGTCGGCGGTAGTCTGCTCAATTACCTCGGCATTGGCCTGAACTGGACTGTCAACCTCGGCAGCTTCCATAACAATGCCATAGCTGGCATTCATTTCCGTTATCGGTGTGTAAGCCAGATAGCAGGGAGTGCCGTCAATTACGACTTCACTGATGCCCGTTTCTTTGGCCGTCATCTGTTGGGCTATCTGGGCCAGTGCTTCATCTTCAGAATCAAGCAGGCTTTTTCCTTCCGGTCCAGTGGCCTGCAAAACACCGCTGTCTTTGGCGGAGAAGATAATATGTCCCTGAGTATCCATCAAAAAGCCGTAGCCGGTTTCACCCAGACGGGTGCCTTCAATGACCTCGCTTACCTGAGTCAAAAACATACCGGCACCCACAACCCCGGCAACTTCCCCAGCCTGGTCATAGTATGGGGCGGCACAGGTTATGCCTAAATTACCGCTGTATAAGTCATGGAACACATTGGAAAAAATCAGCTTTTTCTGTGTGGTGGCGTCATGGTACCAGGGGCGTGTTCGAAAGTCAATGGTGAAAGGCTCAGTCTCACCGTTCTTAAATTTTTTGTCTGAACGGTCATCTACGGTGATGCAAAAACCAGTGGCCGAAGCGACATAGACGGCAGCCACGGTGTCCTGACTGGAGTTTATCTGAAACAGCCAGTCCTGTAAATTTGCGGTAAGGCCAATTTCCCGCTGCAGAGCAGCACTGCCTTTGGAGACCGTGGGAGCATACTGCAGCTGCGCCGAAAGCTGCCCAGCCAGTTCACGGCGTGGTTCGGCAACTTCGCGCAGGTGGTAGTCCTGTGGAGCCTGCTTGATTTTTGTCATTTCCCGTGACAGCATGGTTACATTTTGGCCCAGATTTGCAAATATCAACTCTATCTGTTTGCCACGGTTAGTCAGCATGCGCCGGAGATCGCCCTTTAGATCCTCGCGCAGAATGGCACTGCTGTTGTCGGCGGCAGACTGGCCGATGCTCTGGCCTATCTGCACGGCATGGGAACGGATATTATTCATGCCGTAGAGAAAAATGCCCCCCACCAGCAACAGTGTCCCCAGACAAAATAACAGCAGCAGAAAAAGCGTTTGTTTTTTGATGCCCATATTACCCATGATAATTTCCCCTGTTCAGATAGCACGTATTTACGTATTCACGCAGATATTCTCCGGCCTCCGCTATGGCAAGCGAGGTGAAGTCTATCTGTATGCGGCCGGGATTATGCAGCAGCATGAACTCATTTTTGCCGGATATCGGCCTGAAGCCGGTGAAAAAATAACCAAGCCGGCGCAGCTCATGATAGGCTGCTACAGCACGTTCGTCACTGACATTTAACATGATATTGAAGGTTTGCTGCGGGTCTTGATAGTTTTCTTCGATACTGCTGATGCGTGCGGCAAGATCCGCGCCGCTTTCCTCCACCCAGATAGAACAGCTGGCCTGTCCGGCATCGTTTTCCACCAGACAATGGCTTTCCCCGGACAAGGGAACAAAGCTGCTTTCCGTATTTACCTTTACGCCCAGTGAGTCATAAACCTGTCGGGCTATATTGGTATGTTCGGCAGGGACATAGATAGTTCCTGCATTATCTTTTTCCTGACATTTGACAATGATGATATGATGGTGCTTCGTATTTTTATCGCGGACAAAGGAATGGAAAATATTTTGGATGGCCAATACGGAGGGCATAAAGCCGCAGGGCACAAAACCGAGATGCCCCATAGCGCGCTGCGAAATATCGTGATAGGTGACGGAAAAACCGTAGCCTGCGGAAATGCCCGGCATCGCTGCCATTTTATCTAGGGCCATTTGGAACAGGGTGTTCATGATGCCAAAACGGCGGTATTCCCTTAATACCACCCCGGTTATCCACTCGCACGTGGTCTCATGAGGCATATTCAGTTTCAGCCCCAGAGCTGCGGCAATTTTTCCCTCGGCCTCCGCCACCAGAAAATGAAATTCGCCTTTAGCCACGCCGTTTAGGATAAAATCCGGTTCGTAAAACTCCGGCTTTAGATAGGTGCTGCTATATTCATCCTTAATGCAGGCAATAAGCCCTGTAACATCGGCAGGGCGAAATTCGCGATACCCCACCTGCAGCTGCTTGCCGTCTCTTTCAGCCATTTTGTATTTCATAAAGCAATCTCCTATTTCCTTTGTATTTTTACCATCAGGTTATTTATACCAAAAGTTGTTTTGTAATGGATTTCATCAGCGAACCGCAGCACCATGGCAATGCCAAGAGCGTCCTGCAGTGCCAGTGGGTCTTTATTTTGCAGATTCCTGTAGTATTCGAGGGGATTAAACATTTTGCCGGTGCTGCGTATGCGCAGGATGATGGTGTTTTTGCTGAATTTTTTCATCAGCAGCACGCGCCCTTCAAGTACGGCTTTGCTGTCCATACAGGCATGCTCCTTAATACTCAGCAGCATTTCCTCCATTGACATGCGTACCAGCATGGTTTCCTTGCTGGTTAAGGAATTTTGGGCACAGAAATCTTCCAGTTCATCCATTTTGCTTATGATGGAGGAGGTATCTGCCTTGACGGCAAAGGAAAGATACTTTCCCGTGCGTTCAGCCGTAAGGTCCTGCAATAAAAAGCCCGCATAGCCGCGCCGGGCAAAAAAAGGCTTGATGGTCAGCATCAGGAAAAGCGGACTGAGAGAGGCAATGGTAAATGACCACCATACACCCGGCAGGCCATAACTATCCGACAGCAGCCAGGCGGGCAGCAAAATAAAGAGAAAGGTGCGGGAAAACACCAGTACGTTGGCTAAGGTCGTAAAGCCTGCTGCCTGATAGTAAAAAAACATCAGGTAACAGCAGACGGAAGGCAGCAGGCTGAAAGCAAAAATATATGCCGCCTCAGCTGCTGCGGCTAGTTCCATCCCCGCAAGTCCGAACAGCGCCGCAATTTCGGTAGGAAAAAAAGAAATTATGGCCGTCATGAGACCGATGAGCACAAAACCGATTATATGAGCATGGCGCTCGATGTGCCGCACACTAAGCGTATCCTGCTCCCGCGTAAGCACGCTGATAAAAGGGGCAGTGCCCTGCGCCAGACCGGAAAGAATGATAAGGGAGAAATTTTCCAAAGCCGTAACCACGGAAAACGCCGC
>DJYL01000121.1 GCA_002448495.1 Pseudoselenomonas ruminantium
CGTTTAGCGGAAAACAGAAAAATCACTCCCCGTTCGCCCCGAACAACGCATGGACGGGATACCTTCAGCACGCACTGTCAAACTGCAATTTGCCAAAAAATCCGCTGACGCCTCATTGCATCAACGGATTTTCCTCTTGTTCACATTTTAACTTTTATGCAGCAGCTTCATTTTAACTATCCGCTTCACGGATTCGTTTATGCGTTCTTCACTGATGATGCCCTTTTCCGCAGCTTCCAATATGCCTAAATAAACATCCGTTTCATGGGCATATTCATGGCATACCAATGCAATATCTGCCCCTGCCTGAACAGCCTGCACACCCAAATTGCGGAATTCACCGTATTTGGACACCGCTCCCATTCCGAGCGAATCCGTGACGATTACGCCGTTAAAGCCCAGCTCCTGCCGCAAGAGTTTCGTCTGCACCTCCGCCGACAGGCTGGCTGTATGGTTTTTATCAAGTGCCGGATAGATGAGATGCGATACCATAATCATGAAGTTTTCCGGGCTGTGATTAGCGATGATTTCCTTGAACGGCACTAAATCCTGTGCCATGAGCTCATCCTTCGTGGCGGGAATTTCGGACTTGTCGATATGGGAATCCACCTGTCCGCGGCCAATGCCGGGGAAATGTTTCAACGTGTAGATGACGTGCGCGGACTCATAGCCCTGTGCAGCAGCAGCGACAAATTTTGCCACAGTCCTGCCATCCGTGGAAAACTCCCGCGGATTTGTCCCCACATCCGCTACCGGCGCAAAGTTCACATTGATGCCCAGTTCCTTCAGGCGGGTGCCAGTCTTCTGTGCCCAGCTTTCCGCCTGCGTATTGTCGCCGGTCTGTCCCAGACTCTGCGCAGACGGCGGCGGCTCAATAAAGCCCTTGCCACGGGCTACCGTGCCGCCTTCTTCGTCAATGGCAATAAACAGAGGCACTTTATCGGCCTGTGCCTGCAAATCTGCCGTAAGCTTTTTGGTCTGTTCTGCCGACTGCAAATTTCTGTCGAAGAAAATCACGCCGCCGATATGGTACTGATTGAGCATATAGCGGCTGTCGTCATTGATTTCCGTGCCATACACGCCAATCATGACCATCTGCCCCACTTTTTCCGGCAAAGTCATGCTGCTGACAATCGCGTCTACCTGCTCATCCAGCATCTGCGGCGCAGCCTTGCTGTCATCTGCCTCAGATACCTTGCCGCAACCTGCCAGCAGTAAGAGAAATGCCAGCGTCAAGGCCAAAAACTTCCCGAAATGCCTCATTTTTCTCCCCCTTATCCGTCTTCCAGCATTGCCTGATATACATCACGGCGGGAAATCCCCAATATTTTTGCTGTTTCCCGCATGGCCATTTTCTTGTCCAGCCCTTGGGCTATAAAATGCTCACAACAAGCCTTAGGGTCAGCAGGCAGTTCATTTTCTTCCACAGTCACTTCTCCGTCAAAGCCTGCCACCACCAGCACATATTCACCTCTAGGGTCATTTTCCGCATAATGCGCCATAATCTGCGTAAGGCTGCCCCTTTGAAACTCCTCAAACTTCTTGGTCAGTTCTCGCCCTAAAGCAACCTGTCTGTCTCCCAGTACACTATGCAGTGCCTTTAGCGTTGCTTTTAGATGATGCGGTGCCTCATAAAAAATCAGTGTTTCCGGATAGTGCTTGACGCTTTCCAAAACCTCCTGTTGTTTTTTCCTTGTTTTGGGCAAAAAGCCGATAAACGTAAAGCGGGTGGTATCCAGTCCCGAACAGATCAGCGCTGACAGCCCTGCATTGGCGCCGGGCAAAGGCGTGACCTTGAAGCCTGCTGCAATCGCCAATCCCGCCAAATGACTTCCGGGATCGCAGATGCCGGGAAGCCCTGCATCACTTACACAGATTAAATCATGCCCCTCCGCCATGTATGCGATAAGTTCCGGCCCCTTGGTCAGCTTATTGTGCTCATGATAGCTGGTAAGCTTGGTATGAATATCGAAGTGCGTCAGAAGCTGCCGGGTATGTCTGGTATCTTCTGCGGCGATAAGCTCCACTTCCCCCAGCATACGCACTGCCCGATAGGTCATATCCTCCAAATTGCCAATCGGCGTGGCACAGAGGTAGAGCGTAGGTATTTTTTCATTCATTGTTCACATTCCATATATCTGTAAAATTTCATCCGTATAGGAGCCGTCCTCTTTATGTACAATTAAAGGCGGCAGAACTTTAAGCCCGCCGGGGCTGGCACCCACGACAGCTTCTATAAGCATCATATTCGGTGCTTTGCCCGCTTTGGGCTGCACCATCTGCAAACGCTTTATCTCCATTTGCTTTTCGTGCAGCGCCACAATAATTTCCCCCAGACGCTCCGGCAGATGCACCATGCCGAAATGGCCGCCAAAGCGCAGGGCAAAACGAGCTGCACGCACCACATCCGCAAGGGTTGCCGTAAATTCATGGCGGGCTCTTGCCACGCCGCTAAGTTTATTGGCCTGTCCTTCCCCTACCGGACGGTAGGGGGGATTGGCCAGCACCACATCAAATGCTTCCGGCTTGTAGAGTTCCCGAATGGCACGGTAATCCCCCTGCCGGACAAAGATCTTTGCCTCCAGCTCGTTGAGCCATACATTGCGCTGGGCCAGTTCTGCCATGACCGGGTTTAATTCCACCGCATCTACACGGGCGACTTCGTCGGCAATGATAAGCGGGATTACCCCCGTCCCTGTCCCCAGTTCCAGAACCTTCTGCCGAGATTTCAGGGATAAAAAATGAGCCAGCAGCACGGCATCCAGCGAAAAGCAGAATTCCTGCGTATTCTGGATGATATGCCGCCCGCTCCTCATCAAATCGTCCAGCCGTTCATGTTCGCCTAAACGTACATCCCGCATCAATGCCGCTCCTTGTTTTCCCGGCTGCGTTTATCCCGCTTGCTGTTTTTGCCACGGTTGTCACGGAAACTACGGCGATGCCCGGCCTCCCGGGTATCGCGGCTGCGATTGTGTCCATGGTTCTGGCGGTGGCTGCCGTCTCGCCGCCCATCACGGTGTTCCTTGGGGCGTCGCTCACGCTGCTCTTTATTCGAAGAATTTTGACCGCCTTCAGACATTTCATCAGCTGGTATTTCCCCGACTTCCATTTCCTGCTCTGCATAAGCCGCCATCAGCGAGGAAGCCATGCTCGTATCATCCTCGTCCTTTTCAATAACGTCCTCCCAAGAAGCCACGATGGTGCGTCCGGAATCCAGCAGAATGGTGGCCGAACGCCGCTGTTGGTTGAGGGAAATGACCTTGCCTTCCCCTTCCACAGACACCACACGTGCACCTTGGGATGGCGGCAGGATTTTCTTCTGTTGATGGGGACAATTCTCCCCGCAATAACAGTCATTTTCGTATTTCAAGCAGCACATCAAACGACCACAGATGCCGGAAATCTTCGTGGGATTGAGGGAAAGATTCTGGTCTTTTGCCATGCGAATGGACACCGGCTCA
>DJYL01000094.1:0-2897 GCA_002448495.1 Pseudoselenomonas ruminantium
AAACATACTTTATTATTATAACGCCGTTGTTCAGGATTTGCCACAGGCAAAAGTCCGATAAAGTTGACCAAGTTAATTTTTTAATGGAAATTTAATGCCCTTCTTCTTGTATTTTAATCTTCACCACCTATAATGACCCATGTAGTAAGGAATTAACAACTCACATAACTTTCGCAAAGGAGATGTGTAAAATGTTCAGCAAGAAAAATGTAAAAATGACGGCTGTTGCCCTGGCCGGCGTTATGAGCCTGGGGATTGGTTCTCTCACCGCCACGGCAGCAGAGGCCAGCCCGTTCCATCACGGGCACGATTATGAAGTTCAGGAGCTTGCCCATAAGCACCATCGCTCCCACCCGAAGAAATATTCCGAAGGTGAGCGCAACACGGCTGCTATTGTCGGTGCCGTAGTCGGTGCAGTTATCGCCAAGAACACCTGATTTATTTTGGTAATTCTTCCCCACGAAGGATTATATACATTCGATTCCTAAATTCTCTAATTCTCTGCCAAAAAGGACATGCCCCCACAGCATGTCCTTTTTGGTCTTTTTATTTATCCGTATTCACTTGAATATCTTTTATGCCATAGAACTTGCAAAGACCGTCCTTGGTTACGCCATTGTCAAAATCCGCAAAGAATACATGACGCAAAGCGCGATTCTGCATCGCAATCGGCTCCATATAGGCAATCGGCTCACCCTTTTGCGCCGCCTCCTGTACAATGGCAAGACGAGCGTCATTTTCCTGACGCATGGTATAGGTCACCAGGATAGCCGCCGACATCGTGAACAGCGCCAGCCCCAAAGCCCCTGCCGTAAGCACTTTATGGCAATGCTGCGCAAAATAGCCGCGAATCAGCGGTTCCCGTAAGATGGCAATGGCCGCAATGATAATCATGGCCACAGAGCTAAAGGTTGCACGTGCCGGAAACGTCGGCGCGGCAATCATCACAAAATTGTTCAGGAGAGCCAAGGCCAGCATACAGCCTGCATAGCGCACAGCAGGGAATGCCTGCCAGACCTCCCGCGCTTTGACTTTTTCCGCGAGCAGCTTAATCACCGGCGTAGTCAGCCCCAACTGCTTTTTGACCAGCGCATAGACAAAGAAGATGGTCAGCCAGTATATCGCCATCTCGTCAAAGCCCTTAAAGAGGTTGTCAAAATGGTCAATGGTCTTCTGCTTGGTCAGTCCCAGCGGCACCATCACCGCCGCATAGAGAATATCCCGCACCGTCCAGGCAACGAAACTGCCATTGAAGTAAGATACAACCAGCAGCAGGATAAGCCCCAGCAGCAGCCATTGCCGCCAGCCAAAGCTCATTCGGCCCTGTTCTGTCTTAACTCCTTTCTGTCTGGCAATTGCCAGCTTGAAAATACGCCATGCACAGAGCAGGAGCAAAACCATCGGCAGGATATACAGAAGCATTTCCCCATTACCGGCAAACTGATTGCCGATATGGGCAAATATGCCTTTACCCGCGCCCTGGTCATCATAGCGGACAAAATTGCCCGGTGCGCCTACAAGGCCGATAAGCCCCAGCAAGGCACCAAAAGCACCCGCCGGCATCCAGCCCGCCATTTTTCCCTGACGGCGCAGATACCAGCTTATTCCCGCGGTCAGTGCCACCACTGTCACCGCCAGATTTTCCACCGACCAGCCTGCAATAATCCCCAACAGGAACATGGGGATGACTGCCCATTTGCCCAAAACCTCCCGGTCTTTTGCCAGCGTAATATTATAGGGCAAAAGAAACAGCGCCGCAGGCACAGCCGACCACAGATAAACCGTGGAACCGCTTTTCCAGACGGCTACTTCGCCAAAATGCGGGAAAGACAGCCAGGCCAGAAGTCCCGTAATGGCCAGCATCAGCGGCTCCTGCCGCCATTCCACCGCGCGGCGGGCATGAAAATACATCAGCACCACCAGCGCCGTAAACATCAGTGCATTGGCAATATCAAAAGCGGCCTTGCCCCACCACAGAAAGAAATCCAGGCACAGAACCGTAAACATCCGCCCGCCATGCAGCATATAATGGCGGTAAGCGGAATAGAATACATCCTGCACACTTGCTACATGCTCCGTGGTCAGCCAGACCAGCGAATAATCGTAATCATCCCGATGCAGCGGCATCAGATAATTGAGTACCAGCATCAGCAAAAAAATCCCCAGCAGAACCAACAGATTTCTGCCTAAGTTGTTCTGACTCTGCGACAAATCATCACACTCCCCTGTCATTAATCACGTTCATGGGGCAGCCACTTATCCTGACTGCCATATATCATCTTTTTGCCATTGTGTTCGTCAATCAAATAAACCGGACGGCTCTTGCTCTCTGTAAAGACCCTTCCCAGATACTCACCGATAATGCCCAGCGAGAGCAGCTGCACGCCCCCCAAAAAAAGCATCACCGTCATCAGTGTGGGATAACCGGCCACAGGGTCGCCATAACAAAGGGCATTAAACAGCACCCAGCACATATAGAACATCGCCAGCCCGGACACGCCCAGCCCCAACAAAGTCGTCATGCGCAAAGGCGCTGTGGTAAAGGAGGTCATCCCCTCCACCGCCAGATTATACAAGGCAAAATAACTCCATGTCGTCGTACCAGCCGCCCGTGGCTGTACATGGAACGGAATTTCCTTCTTGCGGTAGCCTACCCAGGTAAACATCCCCTTGGTGAACCGCTGATTTTCCCGCATCAACCGCAGAGCTGCCACACAACGCTTATCGAGCAGGCGAAAATCGCCGACATCGCGCTGCACCTGAAAACGTGAAACTGCCTGCAGACAGCGGTAGAAAAGATTTGCCATATGACGCTTGAACCAGGTTTCATCCGTTCTGTCCGTGCGCTTGGCGCAAACATCATCATAGCCCTTATGCCACCAGTCAATCATCTCCGG
>DJYL01000094.1:3039-7954 GCA_002448495.1 Pseudoselenomonas ruminantium
GCCGCTTCCTTGCCAAAATTCCGCGACAAACTCAGATAGTTCACCGCCGCCTCACGAGCCGACAACGCCTGCAGCAAAGACAAGGTATTATCCTTACTGCCGTCATTAATAAACAAATATGTAAATTCACATCCCGGAACATCCTTCAGCACTTTGGACACTTCGGTATAAAACTTTTCCACAACTTCCTGCTCGTTATAACAGGGTACGATTATCGTAATCTTATCCATTACGCCCTCCCTTCAGCAGCCCCCATTGTAACACTTTTCCCCCACCTTGTCGATACCATCAAGCCTGTCTATGGCGAAGGAAAAATATTACCAGCCCCACGGGCGTCTTTCATAGATATTCTTCAAACCGCTCCATATCCAGCACCCTAATACTCTTGCCCTCCACTTCCAGTATCCCTTCCCGCTGCAATGCAGAAAGTTCTCTGGACAGCGAAGGCCTTGTTACCGCCAGATAGGAAGCCATAAATTCACGATTTCCCGCCAGTTCCAACTCCCGCCTGCCCTGCAATTCAATAAACAGGAAGCGGATGATTTTTTCCCGCAGGGAACCGCTGGCCAGCACCTTTATCTTATTGTGCATAAAGTATGCCTTGCGGGCAAAGATACGCATAAGATTCCTTTGGATTTTTAAGGCACTACGGCGCAATTCCCCGCCGGCATCAAACGAGAACAGCTCACTGGATATTTCCAGCAGCTTTACGGGCGTAGCCGCCTCCACATACATATCATAGGGCTGCTTTAATACCTCGTAAACCTCCCCGAACATATCTCCCGGTTCATTGATTTCGGACAGGAAAATGCGCCGTCCGGAAAACGTATCCTTGAGGATATGCACCTCGCCCGCCAGCAAAATATAAAGCGACTTCGGCATATCCCCTTCATGAAAGACGATTTCCCCCTTGGAATATTCCCGCTGCCGCACCTGCGCCGAAGTCAAAAGTTCCTGCACTTCCTCATCGTTCATGCCCTTTGCCAATGAGCATTGCTTCAACAGAGCGATAAGTGCCTCATTTTCGGTGCTGACCATAACTTATTCCTGCACCAGAATCTTTTCGATTTCTACCACATACATCGTATGATAATCATCCTGATACCAGCGCTCATCTGCCGCCTTATCCACAAAGCACTCTTTTTTGAGTTCCTGTGCATAAAGCTTGCGGCACAGCATGGTAACACGGGCTTCCTCATAATAGGTACGGCCATTATCGTGTTTTACCGTAAGGCCGCTTTTAGCAATTTTATCTTCATCCCTGCCAGAAACGGTGCCAAAGTAATTCAGCATCTGACGGCGTTCTTCACCAAATACGGAAAGGGTCAAACCCTCTGCCTTGTCCACAAATTCCTTGGTATAACGGCTCGGACGGATAAAGATAAAGGCCACCGGCTTGCCCCACAAAATGCCCATGCCGCCCCAGGAAGCCGTCATGGCATTGCTTTTGCCTTCGGCTTCGCCGGTAACGAGCAGCCATTCCTTACCGATTACCTTGAATACGCTTTCGTTAAAATCATCTGGTCTGATTTCCTTTACTGCCATTTGAAACATCCTCTCTTTTTTGTGCTTATCCACAACAGCTATGTATATTTCTACACAAAATCCACAAAACATTGTAGTTATCCACAGTTTCATGGTGGATATCCCCAATATTTTGTGGATAACTTGTATTTATATTCCCGATATCTTTATTTCTGATCCTTTAATGCGTCATCCAGCGTATGCCAGGCAAGGACTGCACATTTTACCCGTGCGGGCATATGCGCCACATTTTTGAGCGCCAGGGCTTCGTCGAGTTCTTCGAGCTCATCCTCGTCCACCAGTTCGCCCTTAATCATGGAGATGAATTTATTCGCAAGACGGCGGGCGTCTTCAACGCTCTTGCCGCGGATAAGTTCGGCCATGATATCGGTGCTGGCCTGGGAAATAGCGCAACCGATACCGGTAAAGGCAGCGTCTTTTACGATGCCGCCTTCCACCTGCAGTTCAATGGTGATTTCGTCACCACAGCTGGGGTTCTTGCCCTTCATCTGGCAGGTGGCACAGGAAAGTTTATGCTTATGGTCGGGGTTGCGGCTATGTTCTCCTAAAACTTCCGTATACACATCATCAAGCGCCATAACCAAGTACACCTCTTACTTTCTTTAACGATTCAATCCAGCGGTCGATATCTTCCCGCGTGTTATACAGGTAGAAGCTGGCCCGGCAGGTCGCATTCTGCCCGAGATAGCGGTGCAGAGGCTGGGCGCAGTGATGACCTGCCCGCACGGCTACGCCGTCATTGTCGAGAATGGAGGCCACATCATGCGGATGTACGTCTTTAACATTGAAGGCAATGATGCCCGTCTTATTGTCCTGCGTGCTGTCACAGCCGTACAGTTCAATAAACGGCAGTTCCCTAAGTTTTGGCAGGGCATAGTTCAATAAATCCGCTTCAATGGCTTCAATGCGGTCAAAACCGATTTTTTCCAGATAGTCGATAGCGGCGACCAGACCTGCGGCACCGCCGACATTCTGCGTGCCGGCTTCAAACTTGGCCGGAACCTCTGCCCAGGTGGCATCCTGTTCTTCCACATACTCAATCATATCGCCGCCGCGCAGGAAGGGTTCCATGGCATCGAGCAGTTCATATTTGCCATAGAGCACGCCAATGCCCATCGGCGAAAGCATCTTATGACCGGAGAAGGCGAAGAAATCGCAGTCCAAGTCGGACACATCCACAGCCATATGGGCTACGCTCTGGGAGCCGTCCACCACACAGATTGCACCGACACTATGGGCTTTTTTCACAATGGCCTTGACGTCATTTTTGAGGCCCAACACATTGGAAACCTGCGTTACGGCGACGATTTTCGTGCGTTCCGTAATCTTCGTTTCAATATCTTCTGCCGACAGATTGCCGTCCTTTTCCAGATAGATGTATTTGAGCGTTGCACCCTTGGCCTTGGCCACCATCTGCCAGGGCACGCAGTTGCTGTGATGTTCGGAAATCGAAATCACGATTTCGTCCCCAGCATGGACATTGTGCAGGCCGTAGCTGTAAGCGACAAGGTTCAGCGCTTCCGTAGCATTCTTCGTAAAGATGATTTCCTGCGGGCGCTTGGCTTTGATAAACTCGGCCGTGCGTTTGCGCGCACCCTCGTAAATATCCGTGGCCTTGATGGACAGGGCATAGGCACCGCGATGCGGGTTGGCATTGCAGCCGCCATAGTAGCCGCAGATAGCCTGAATCATCTGCTCCGGCTTTTGCGTGGTCGCGCCATTGTCGAGATAGGCCACCTTGCGGCCATTGATGTTATGATTCAGTAAGGGAAAATCCTTCAAAAACTCCTGTGCATCAGCCATTAGAAAGCCTCCTTTGCAGGTAAGCGTCAATTTCTGCCTTTAATTCCTCGTTATCAATGCGGTCAAGAACCGGCTGGAAGTTCGCTTCCACCACGAGTTTCTGCGCTTCGGCCAAATCCAGGCCGCGGCTCATCAG
This sequence comes from Pseudoselenomonas ruminantium, assembly GCA_002448495.1. GTDB lineage: Bacteria > Bacillota > Negativicutes > Selenomonadales > Selenomonadaceae > Selenomonas_A > Selenomonas_A ruminantium_I. The sequence continues at coordinate 6,524 of DJYL01000094.1, forward strand.
GTAAAAGAGCTTCTCTTCGTCCATCTTGCCGATGCTTACCGCATGATGGCCGTCCACATCATCTTCATGGGACAGCATGATGGGTACGCTGCGGTTCTGTACATGGTCAGACAGCACCATAACTTCCTCGTCCTCACGGCCCACCGAGCCCTTGGAACCTTCGAGGAAATCCAGCGTGCCGCGGAAGGTCTTTTCCGCACCGCCCAGGAGCGCGCCACGCACCTGCATATTGGCATCCGTACGCTTGCCCTGCTGGCGGATGATGTAGTTGAGGTCAATCTTGCGCCCGCCGTCACCGAAGTACAGCCCCCAGACATCGGCAACGCTGTCATCGCCGGCCATATCCACAGTAAGTTCTGCCGCCGTATGTTTGGCCCCGGCTTCCACAGTCGTATAGTTGAACTTTGCGCCCTTGCCCACATAGACCTTGATGCGGCTCGTGGCGGCCTGTTCCTCGTCCACCAGCTGGGCGTAAATTAAATTCAGTTCCCCGCCGTCGGCGATATGAGCCTGTACTTCCAGCGCACCGCCCTCGCGTCTGTCGAGCACAATGCTCTTGCTTTCGCCGGTTTCCACGAGGATTTTTTCCGTCTGCACATTCTCGCTAAGTCCTGCCGGAACGAGAACTTCATTGACCTTCAGCCACCGCCAGGTACGCATGGGAATGGCGGAAAAAATTTCTTCATTTAACATTGTCTTTTCCTCCTTAATCCCTTAACCCATAGTACCTTCAAGCTCGATGTTGACGAGATTGTTCATTTCGAGTGCGTATTCCAAAGGCAGTTCCTTGGCAATCGGCTCCACAAAACCGCGCACAATCATGGCACGGGCTTCTTCCTCGTCAATGCCGCGGCTGGTCAGATAGAAGATGGCTTCATCACTGATACGGCCAATCTTGGCTTCATGGCCGATATCCGCTTCGTCCCCTTCAATATCCATAACCGGCAATGTATCGCTGCGGGAGAGGTTATCGAGCATCAGGGATTCGCAGTTCACGGAGCACTTGGCATACGGCGCGTTCTTCGTCACCTTGACCGCACTGCGGTAGGTGGCCTTGCCGCCCGCCTTGGAAATGGTGCGGGTGTTGATGTTGGCCGAGGTATGCGGTGCCGCATGGATAACGCTGGCGCCTGTGTCAAGATTCTGCCCCTTGGAAGCAAAGGTTACGCCCGTGAACTCACAGCGGGCATTTTCGCCGTGCAGCACACTGCAGGGATAGAGGCAGGAAATATGGGACCCAAAGGACCCGGACACCCATTCGATAATACCGTCCTTTTCCACCAAGGCACGCTTGGTGTTGAGGTTCATCATATTACGCGACCAGTTTTCAATCGTCGAATAGCGCAGGCGTGCGCCTTCCTTGACGAAAAGTTCCACACAGCCGGCATGGAGATTAGTCACATTGTACTTCGGTGCGGAGCAGCCTTCGAT
>DJYL01000170.1:0-3469 GCA_002448495.1 Pseudoselenomonas ruminantium
AAAAATCACTCCCCGTTCACCCCATGACCACGTATGAACTGGATACCTTTACCACGAACTCCCCCACAAACTGCAATTTGTTACATAAATTACGAATTAATAGGATAAAACTAAACTTAAAAATAAAAGATGTTTTTTGGTAAAATACACTTGCTACCGCGAAGTGGATAAACTATAATGGAATAGTGTTACTACGAAATCTTTGCAAGTCAAGCCTATAAGGTGCAGAATTGCTTAGATTTCGTGTAAGGGCGTAGTGTGAAACTTTGTTTCGCACGAAGCTTATTCTGATTATAAGGAGCGATGGACATGAAGGTTTTGGCTGCTGACGGCATTTCGCCTAAGGGCATTGAGCTTTTGCAGAAGGAGTTTGAAGTTGATGTGCGGGACAAGATTTCCGCCGAGGAACTGCTGGAAGTTATTCCGCAGTATGATGCATTGATGGTGCGCTCTGCCTCTAAGGTGACGGCTGAAGTCATCAATCGGGCAGAAAAGCTCAAGATAATTGGCCGCGCCGGTGTAGGCGTGGATAATATTGACATTCCGGCGGCTACGGCCAAGGGCATTATCGTTATCAATTCTCCCGGCGGCAACACCATCGCCGCCACGGAGCATACGATGGCCATGATGCTGGCGATGTCTCGCAATATTCCCATTGCCAACGAAACCATGCAGAAGGGCGAGTGGAATCGCAAGCAGTATGTCGGTGTGGAACTTAGAAACAAGACACTGGGCGTTATCGGCATGGGCCGTATCGGTTCCGGCGTAGCCAAACGGGCCATGGCCTTTGATATGAATGTCATCGCTTATGACCCCTATATCAATGAAGACCGGGCCAAGGATTTGGGTGTAACGGTAGGAACACTGGATGATGTTATCACCCAGTCGGACTTCATCACGGTACATATGCCGCTGACGCCGGACACTCGTGGCATGATTGGCATGGAGCAGATGAAGAAGATGAAAAAAGGCGTGCGCCTCGTGAACTGCGCCCGTGGCGGCATAATCGTCGAAGAAGATTTGGCCGAAGCCGTGAAGCAGGGGATTGTAGCCGGTGCAGCAATCGATGTATTCACCAGTGAGCCGGTAGGAAAAGACCATCCGCTCGTCGGCGTACCGGGCATTGTGCTGACGCCGCATCTGGGCGCTTCCACGGTAGAAGCGCAGGTGGGGGTATCGCTTGATGTTTCCGAAGGCATTTTGGCTGCCCTCAAGGGTGAACCGGTGGCAACGGCAGTCAATATGGCGCCGGTTTCCCCGCAGGTCATGAAGGTGATTGCCCCATATCTCACTTTGGCAGAACGTCTTGGCGGTACGGTGGCATCGCTGGCTGAAGCGCCGGTTAAAAAGGTGGAAGTCACCTATAACGGCGAGATTACGGAAGTCAATACGGGCATGCTGACGACAGCGGTTATCAAGGGACTCTTAAATCCCATCATGGAAAATGATGTAAACTACGTCAACGCTCCCGGTCTGGCAAAGGAACGCGGCATCAAGGTTACGGAAGTCAAGAAGAAGGAAGCCGAAGACTTTGCCAACCTCATTACGGTAAAAGCGGATATTGGCGGCGGCAAGACCTTGACGGTGCAGGGAACGCTCTTTGGCAGCGAGGCCCGTATTGTGCGCATCAACAAGTTCCGTGTGGACGTTGACCCGCAGGCGCGCATCCTTGTCTGCCCGCATATCAACAAACCGGGTGTTATCGGTACTATCGGTACGTTTCTCGGTGTGCATGGCATCAACATTTCCGGCATGCAGGTGGGCAAGACGGAAGTGGAAGGCACGAGCCTGATGGTGCTGACCATTGACCACGACATTCCTGCTGGTGTGCTTAAAGATGTCAAAGGTATTGACGGCATCATTGATGCCAAACTGGTCAATTTCTACGCAATTTGATAAAAACGCAAAAACAATAAAGAAAAAACTTCTGCTTATAGCAGGAGTTTTTTTTTGCCTCGCGAAGTAAGCATGTATCATGATGGTGGATAATAGGTGGTGAATGTGTTATGCCAATATACAAAAAGGGGATGCTTGTTTTAATTGTTATTCTGTTGGCGGCAACAGGCGGAACTTATTATGGCCTTTATGCGGAAGAACAGGCAACTGTGCTGGATGCAGCATCAACAGCAGAGAACAGTTTGCCGCAGCGGGAAATAACCATTTATGTTGTCGGTGCGGTGAATAAGCCCGGTCTGGTGAATCTGCCGGAAGGCGCAAGGGCGGCTGATGCGGTAAACGCCTGCGGAGGGCTTTTGCCTACGGCGGACAGTGAAAAAATCAATATGGCACAGGTGCTAAAGGACGGACAGCAGCTAAAAGTGCCAGAGAAAAATGCAGCGGGGATAAAAAATGACCCGTCAAAGGCAGGACAGGCAAAAGGCGGAGAAAACGGGGAAAAAGTGAACATCAATACCGCCGATGAAAAAGCTTTGGATACCTTGCCGGGGGTCGGCCCTGCTATGGCAAAGCGGATTATCGAGTATCGGGAAACGGAAGGGGCTTTTCAATCCATTGAAGATATAAAAAAAATTCGCGGCATTGGCGATGCTAAATTTGCCAAGATGAAGGATAAGATTTGCATTTGACTAGCGGGATGTGAGGGCGTGAATATGGGTCAGCATCAGGAAGAATTTTTAATTGCCTTGCTCGTCGCATTAAGCCTTGGTATAGTTGCTGGCTGGGCTTTTCCGGCATTGCCTTTTTCCATTTTGCTGGTGGTAATGTCCGTTCTCTTTGTTTGGGCGGTATTTAGCATATATCGCTCCAGCAAGCAGGTATGGCTGGCATTCCTTATGTTAATATTCGTTCTTGGTGTGTTGCGCATTCAGGCAGGTATTATGCTTCCTGAGAATGACATTTCACATTTTGCCGGCAAGCAGCTGCATATTACCGGCGTATTGAAAGAGGCACCACAAATCAGGGAACGCAGTGATGGCAGTATATCTGTCCGTTATTGTCTTAAGGCCGAACAGGTAAGACAAGGGAAAGAATCTGCTGAACCTGTCAATGGTGGTTTGTACATATATGCACGGTCTGACAAGGGAAAGCTCGAATCCTTGCCCAAGATAGGCGATACCCTGACGGCTTCTGGCACTGTACGTTTGCCGCATGCCATCCATAATCCGGGACAGATAGATACAGAACTATTACTGCGCAGCCAGGGGATTACAGCAACATTATTGGCTGGTAAAGGTGGTGTAACTGTAACGCAGTCGCTGGAGGATCGTGAGACAGCGGTATGGGTGCATGTTTTACGAAAACTGGCAGAAGTGCGAGAGCATTACCTTTCCTCCATGCGGGCTGTGATGCCAAAAGAAGATGCGGCAGCAATTTTTGCGATGCTGTTTGGCGGTTACCAAGGTTTGAATCCCGAACTGTTAGAAGCATTTACCACGACAGGCATAGTCCATATTCTGTCCGTGTCTGGTTCGCATATCAGTCTTTTGGCGGCGGTAATGGCATGGCTGGG
>DJYL01000170.1:3601-6173 GCA_002448495.1 Pseudoselenomonas ruminantium
TTGGCAGGTTTAGTGCCGCCTGTACTTCGTTCTGCGTTGATGGGTGGGCTTACATTTATGGCACTTGCCTTGGACAGGGAGAAGGATGCAAGGCGTCTGCTTATCCTTACAGGGCTGCTGATGCTGACGGTATCACCAATCTTGCTCTATCATATAAGTTTCCAGTTGTCATTTGCAGCAACGGCAGGCCTTTTATATGTAGCACCTCCTGTGCGCGACTGGCTGCAGTCGCGCCGTGTTCCAGCCTTTGTGGCGGCAGGTATGGCTATAACCTTCGCTGCCCATGCTTCTACCCTTCCGATATTGGCATGGTATTTCAATCAGCTGTCGCTTTCTGCATTTCTGGCGAATATTGTTATAGTGCCGATAGTGGAGGTTATTATTATCATAGGCATTATGGCAGGCCTGTTGGCTTTTGCTGTACCATTGCTGGGGAGAATTGCCTATGCAGGTGACAGCATCCTTTTAGGACTGGTTTATGAATTGGCAAGATGGATGGCAGCAATGCCGGGAAGTATGATATGGATTCCTTCGCTGGAATGGCCATTGGTGGTGTTTTATTATTTAATCTTGTCCTTACTGGTGCTCAAGACGCCATGGCGGCAACAGGTCATGGCATGGCTGAAAGAAAAGAGGCAGTACATAGTAGTTATGAGTGTTGTTTTCATAGCCTTTAGCGTAGGATACAAACTGAGTCAGAATGGCAAGGTAACGCTGAGTGCTATTGATTGTCAGCAGGGCGATGCATTAATGCTGAGAACCGTTCATGGGAAAGTGGTTCTATTTGATTGTGGTGGCGAGAGAAATGGCAACGAGCCGGAGGCATTCAATACAGGTGAACGCATCATAGTGCCATATCTTAGGCATTATGGTGTTCATGAAGTCGAGGCGATTTTCCTGACACATGCCCATGCCGATCACGCAGGGGGAGCGGGGGCAGTCCTAAAAAACATGCCGGTAGGAAGCGTATATACAGCCGATGAAGGCCGCGATGCCTATGCGCAGAGCATGGGGCTGGGGAGTGCTGACCGACTGTTGGCAAAACTTCATCCGGCGCGGGAGGGAGAGGTCTTTGACTTGGATGGAGTGCGTATCGAGGTTATCTATGCTCCGGAAATTGCAGCCAAGGGGCAGGATATGGGGAATGAAGCATCCAATGTATATCGTATAAGCTATGGGCAGGCAAGCTTCCTTATCACGGGAGACTTGACAAAGGAAAATGAGCAGGTTATTTTGGCGCAGGGGAAGAATATCCATAGCACGGTGCTGAAAGTCGGGCATCACGGCTCGGATACCAGCAGTTCGGAGGAATTTCTGCAAGCCGTGGCACCCAGATATGCAGTCATCAGCGTAGGCGCAGGTAACAGCTTTGGCCACCCCAAGCAGGAGGTGCTGAATCGTCTGCAGAAAATGGATATCCGGGTCTTTCGTACGGACCAGAATGGTGAAATAAAATTTTGCACGGATGGAAAAACCATGCGGGTGGATAAATATATAGAGTAAAAGAATCGTGCTAATTTTCTCGTTTTATGATAGAATTATGGTAGATTTATACGACAGGAGGAGTGGAATATGAATGAATATTATACACCAGATAAAGGGTTTGTAGAGACATTTCTTCGCTATGACAATCGAATAAACCGGAAGAGGTATATTAAGCGTGTATTGGCTTTGTTCGGTATTACCTTTGTTCTTGGCTTTGTCATAAATATATTAGCAATGATTGCTGGGGGGGAGGTATCTAATGGAATGTTAGCAGATTGCTTAACTTTATTAACGCTTGTACCAAGCTGTTTTCTCATGATACGCAGACTGCATGACTTAGACAGACCGGGCTGGTGGGTTATAGCAACATTCATTCCTCTTCTAAATCTGGTGTTAGGACTCTATTTGGTATTTGCTAGAGGAACTTATGGGCCTAACCAATATGGTGCCGATCCATTAGAAGGTCTTGATTGATGTCCTTTTATACGGATGAGGCGAAGATGCGGGTAGAAACTTATCGGAAAAAGCAGGAATTTAGCGTTAAAAGCGGAAATATTAAAAATAGTGTCAGTGTGAATATGCAGAAGGGATGATTTTTATGACAGCAGAAGAATTCAAAATTGAAGCCAAGAAGTTAGGTATTACGGATGTGGCAGCTAACCAGACCATTGAGCTGCATGAAAAATTCCTGCGTATGGGCATGACGCCCGCCAGCTATGAGGAGATACTGGCGGCAAAGCAGAAAAAAGACTGCGTGGAAGTTTTTGAGGCGGCGTTGAGCGTAAATGGCTGATATCAACTTAAATAAGGAACAGCGGCAGGCAGTTGAGGAGCTGACAGTAAATATTTTACTGCTGGCTCCTGCAGGGACGGGCAAAACCAATACCCTGGCCTGCCGCATTGCGCATATTATTGAGGAAAATCGGGCTTTGCCGGAGGAAATCCTCTGTCTGACTTTTACCAACAAGGCATGCCGGGAAATGCGGGAACGGGTGGAAGCTCGGGCCGGTGATAATGGCAGCCGGGTGATGGTGAAGACCTTTCATGGTTTTTGCTATGAGGTCATTAAGACCGAAGCCAAGCGCCA
>DJYL01000086.1:0-3917 GCA_002448495.1 Pseudoselenomonas ruminantium
TATCATCAATGTGATGCGGCAGGAGGGACGCTATCAGGGACGGCTCTGCGATTATCTGAACGGCAGGGCTGTACGAAAATTTTGCTGAAATAGGTTTATCTTGCAGATAAAGCAGGAAAAAGGCTTTCTATGTAAAATCTATATAATTAGGGAAAGGTTAATCTATTTGAGTGTGGTGGTTTACAGATGTTTCGCTCAATAAGGTTTCAAATTTTGGCGTTATGCTTTTTTTCTATGCTGATACTGGCTTTAGGGATGGGAGCAATCAGCATAATGACCATTGATCGACTGACCGGAGAGCATGAGGCCGAGACCTTGAATCGGATAGCGGAAACGCAGCGGGAGGTTATCAATACGCAGCTGATTCATGCTGAGGATGTAACCAAGTTCGTTGCCAATGAGGTCAAACAAAAAATTGCTGAATCTCCCGGTATGCCGGATAAGGAAATGCGGCGTTTTTTGAGCAGCAGAGCCAGAGCGGCTTTTCAAAATGCCGTAGGGAACTTGGATGTTGTATGCTCCTATTATGTTTATTATGCAGATGAATTGAATGGCAGCGAAGAAAATTTATGGCGGGTACGCCCTGCATACGGAGAAGATTATGAAGACAGACCGTTAGGGTTGGTTTCAGCTTATCCGGCTGATGATGCGTCACATACCAGTTGGTACAAGCTGCCAGTAGAAAAAGGTCATGGTATGTGGATACCGCCCTATTATTATGACGAACAGCAACGGTTTCTGCTGTCCTATGTTACACCGGTTTTTAAGGATAATCAGTTGGTGGCTGTCATCGGTGTGGATATGGATTTCCGCCAGCTGCTGACACATATTGAGTATTTGCCAACCTATAATGCCGGACAGACTTTTATGTCGGACTTATCCGGACGGACGCATTATACGCCGGAACATCCTGATGGAATAGAATCCACTCGTGGAGGAAAGCTGATTTCCAGTAAAGGAAATTTTTTGGTGCCTAATACCCATAGCGAGGAACTCATGCGTTATACTTGGAATGGGAAAGAATACGATATGGCAGTAGTCAGTCTGCGCAATGAGATGGCCTTGCTGGTAGCGGCACCTGTGCATGAAATTTATGCAGAGGCGATGTTTAAGATTATTCAACTCTGTGAAGTATTCTTGTTGTTTGGTCTGCTTTCGGCTGTATTCTGCTTTGTCATGAGCACGCGCATGACCAAAAAGCTGACCAGTCTTACGAAAGCGGCGCATGAAATTGCAGCCGGTAATTTTGATGTTGCCGTGCCGGAAGGCGGCAATGATGAAATTGGCGATTTGTGCCGGGCTTTTGCGCATACGGCAAGCCAGTTGAAGAAGAATCAGGAAGATATGGAAATGCGAACCTATCATGATGCTTTGACGGGCTTGTATAATCGGTTTGGTGTAGACCGGGAGATTAAGGCATGGTGGCCGGAGGCTAAAAGTGCCGTGATGATTAATCTGGATATTGATGACTTCAAATTTATTAATGACTTGTATGGTCATGCTATCGGAGATGAAGTGTTGAAAAAACTGTCTCGGATTTTGTTGTCCTATTTTGGTGATGCGGGGATTATAGGGCGCAATGGCGGTGATGAGTTTGTGGTCATTTTGAAGGATATATCTACGGTGGAGGCGGAGAAAAGGATTGCGGATTTCTGCAATCTGCCTAAGAGTTTTACTGTAGGTGAACGGGGCAAGACTTTTTCGGTTTCTGCAGGTGTTTCTCTTTATCCGGAGCTGGCTGATGACCTGACGGCTTTATTCAGGCAGGCGGATGAAGCCCTTTACGGCGTGAAGCTGAAGGGGAAAAATGGCTATGTCATCTATGATTCAGAAGTGGAGCAGCAGGTTATGCGGACGAGGTTGGGCTTCAATTTGCACAATGTCAGCTGCAGCCTGCCGGCAGCTATCTTGATATACAAGATTGATCCACAGAATACTTTGCTTTATGCCAGCGGAGAACTTCTGCGCATGACGGGGGATGAAAGTCTGGATGATTTGCAGCACCGCACAGCAGGCTCTGTACTGGCACTGGTTCAGGACAAGGAAAGAAGTGCTTTCCATAAAGAGAGCGAAAGCGAAAATACGAAAATTTTCCGTTATCATCTGCAGAATGTACAGCGCGGCTTGGTGGCCGTAGAAATCCGTCATCGTTTGGAACTCCATCCACTGTATGGCACAATCTGCTATGCGGTGATGGTGGAGCGGGAATAAACAAAAAAGCGGGTGCCCGAGGCACTCGCTCTTTTATTGCTGTTGATTTGCTTATTGTTGATTGTTGCGCCGGGCTAGGATGCGAATGACCTTAGCACCGGTGTTGTGAATTTTGCGCAGTGGAGCTACCTTGGTTTTAACCTTAGGCTTTAATTCCTTGGCGGAGCCGAAATCACCGCGTTTTAGAACGGTGGTCTTGGTCTTGTCCGGTTTAAAGAAACTGCGCACTGTCTGGCCAATCTTGTCGGGCTCGGCATTTTCCTGACAGAGAAAAACATCTAAAGCTACATATTTCAGATGAGGATAGACATGCAGAGTAATATGACCTTTGTCCAGTACCAGCATAAATACATCGTGTTCGTTGTCCGGAGACTCTGTGACACAGCTGAGGAGCTGCATTTGAAAATCCTGCAGAAGCGTCTTGAGCATATCCAAAATGAGTTCTTTATTGGTTAATTGATTGTTTTGACAGTTAAATAAATCCGCGGTCAGATGCCGGGCGAGTATTTTCATGTCGTAATCCACTCCCTTCCCTATGAGATAACTAATATTATAGTGGATAAACAGGGGGCTAGTCAAATTTATTCTTACGAAGAACTGGGGAATTCTTGCGTAATGCAGCAAAAATTGTTATTCTATTAACAGTTGATTGAATGGGAGTGTGCAGATGGTTACGATAGAAGCAAATGCCAAGATAAACTTGACACTGGACATATTGGGCAAGCGCCCGGATGGTTTTCACGAAGTGGCTATGGTTATGCAGACCATTGGTCTTCATGATACTATGGTTATGGAAAAAACGGAGAGCGAGATTGAACTTTCCATTAGTGTACCATGGCTGAAGGCGGATGAGAAGAATCTGGCATGGCGGGCGGCAGAGCTTATGCGTCAGGAATTTAATCTTGGCGGCGGTGTGCGTATGGAACTTACAAAGCGCATTCCCATTGCGGCGGGGCTTGCCGGAGGGAGCGCTGATGCAGCGGCAGTCCTTAAAGGCATGAATGATTTATACGATTTGCAGCTGAGTGAGGAAAAACTTTGTGAACTCGGAGCGCGTCTGGGGTCGGATATTCCCTTCTGTATCAAAGGCGGCACTATGCTGGCCACGGGGCGCGGGGAAGTGCTGAAACGGCTTTCGGACATGCCGGAAACATGGGTGGTGCTGGCAAAGCCCCGCATTTCGGTATCTACTGCATGGGCTTATCAGAATTATGATGAACAGGGCGCAGAAAAACATCCGGATAATGAGGCTATTAAGCGGGCGATTACCCGGGGAAATCGAAAAGCCATTGCCGGGTTATTGTGTAATGTGCTGGAAAGTGTTACTATAAAGAAGTATGACGTGATTGCAGAATATAAACAGATGATGCTGGATAAGGGCGCGATGGCCAGTATGATGTCCGGCAGCGGTCCGACTGTGTTTGGGCTGGTAAAAAGCCGGGAACAGGCAGAAGCCATTGCTGATGTTCTGCGCCAAAACACGAATGCGGATGTATTCGTAACACGTACATTTCAGATGAACCGTATAAAAGCGTAATTTGATAAAAGAGGTAGGCCTATATGACAAACAGATTAGCTCCGATTAAGCTTGACAGTTACCAGCCTCTCAGGGAAGTTGTATGCGAATCCCTGCGGGAGGCCATTCGCAGCGGTATATTAAAACCCGGCGAACGCATCATGGAAATCCAGTTGGCTGAGGAGTTAGG
>DJYL01000086.1:4055-5662 GCA_002448495.1 Pseudoselenomonas ruminantium
ACATATGTAGCCAGTATGTCCATCCGGGACATCAATGAAATTTTTGAAATCCGTACCGCCTTGGAATCCTTATCCAATGGGCTGGCTGCTGACCATATCACCGATGATGAATTGGAACATCTGCAGCGTCTGCTCGTGATTATCGGCGGTTATATCAAGGAGGGCAATATCGAAAAAATCGTGGAAACGGATATTGAGTTCCATGATTTGCTCTATCATGCGGCTCGTAATGAGCGCTTGGTGGGGATTATTTCCAATTTGCGCGACCAGCTTACGCGGTTCCGCACCCTCTCCATGTCCTATCCGGGACGTCTGGAGGAAACGTTGGAGGAACATCGCTTGATAGTAGATGCAATAGCCAGTGGTGACCGCAAGGCTGCCAGCCGTGCGGCAGAACGCCATATGGAAAACTCGGAAAAGACACTCTTAAAGGCCATGGACGCTTTGGAAAACGAAAAAAAAGCCAAGGCAAAAAAGGCCAAGAAATAAATATTTTAAGGAGATATTGATACAATGTCTGATTTAGTAACTGTAATCCTTGCCGCCGGCAAGGGTACCCGTATGAAGTCCAAACTCCCGAAGGTTCTGCACAAGGCAGCAGGCAAGTCAATGGTACAGCACGTTATCGATGCGGCCAAGGCTGCAGGCGCCAAGCGCAATATTGTGGTAACGGGCTTTGGCGGCGAAGAAGTGCGCAAGGCTTTAGGCAGTGAAATCGAATTTGCTGAGCAGAAGGAACAATTAGGTACAGGTCATGCGGTACTGCAGACGGCAGAACTTTTGAAGGACGAGCAGGGAACCGTTATGGTTCTTTGCGGCGATACGCCGCTTCTTACCGGTGAACTGCTGAAAAAACTTTATGAATCCCATGTAGAAGCCAAGGCAAAAGCTACGGTGCTCACGGCGATTATGCCGGATGCAACGGGTTATGGACGCATCATTCGCGCTGAAGATGGCAGCGTGCTCAAGATTGTGGAGCATAAAGATGCTACGGAGGCAGAACGCGCAGTAAAGGAAGTCAACTCCGGCATCTACTGCTTTGATGCCCGCGCGCTCTTTGCCTCCTTACAGCAGGTTACGAATGACAATGCACAGGGCGAATACTATCTGCCGGATGTGCTGGAAATTCTTCGGAAACAGGGGGAAAAAATTTGGGCTGTAGCCGCTGACGATTATGAGTCCACACTGGGCATTAACTCCCGCCTGCAGCTCTCCGGCGCTGAAAAAATCCTGCGCCGCCGCAAGAATGAGCAGCTTATGGCCGAGGGTGTTACCCTTATGGACCCGGATACAACCTATGTGGATTGTGATGTCAAGATTGGCCGGGATACGGTCATCTATCCGCAGACCTGGATTGAGGGAGATACCGTTATCGGTGAAGACTGTGAAGTTGGCCCCTGCGTACGCCTGCAGAATGTCCGGATGGGCAATAATGTCATGGGACAGTTTGGTTACTACCATGACTGCGAGATTGACGATGGTGTAATCTTAGGCCAGTTCAATCATATCCGCCCGGATTCGCACCTGATGGCAGGCGTCAAGATGGGCAACTTCGTAGAAGTGAAGAACTCCGTGATTGGCGAAGGCTCCAAGCTGCCGCATCTTTC
>DJYL01000086.1:5729-7830 GCA_002448495.1 Pseudoselenomonas ruminantium
TATATCGGCGACACGGACATGGGTTCCGGTGTCAACATGGGCTGCGGTACCATCACGGTTAACTACGATGGCAAGACCAAGTTCCGCACGAAGATTGGCAACGATGCTTTCGTAGGCTGTAACTCCAATCTGGTAGCTCCCGTGGAAGTGGAAGACGGTGCATACATCGGTGCCGGTTCCACCATCACCAAAAAAGTGCCCAGCAACAGTTTGGCTATCGCCCGCGCTCGTCAGACCAATATCGAAGGCTGGAAAGATAAACGCAAATAATCCTTAAATAAGGGCTTTTAGTTAAATGCAATCAGTGTTATACTGTTGTAGATAGAATGTGACTCATGTCACTTCCCCATGATGTGTTAACTTTAGGAAAAGAAAGATTTGGAGGACTTGTACAAAATGGCTTTAGACACTGGAAACTTATGCATCCTGACCGGTAACGCTAACCCGGAACTGGCAAAAGAGATTGCGGACCACATTGGTGTAAATCTTTGCGATGCATATGTCGGTCATTTCAACAACGGTGAAACCCAGGTTATGATTAGCGAAAGCATTCGCGGCAAGGATATCTTCATCATCCAGCCGACTTCGTACCCGGTAAACGACAACCTGATGGAACTGCTCATTATGGCAGATGCCTGCAAGCGTGCTTCTGCCCATAGCATAACGGCAGTTGTTCCCTACTATGCCTATGCCCGTCAGGATCGCAAGACCCGCGGCCGTGAACCCATCTCTGCCAAGCTCGTGGCTAACCTCATGACCACGGCTGGTGTTACCCGCGTTGTCACTGTAGACCTCCATGCTGGCCAGATTCAGGGCTTCTTCGATATTCCTGTGGATCATTTGGCAGCAGCTCCTGTAATTGCCAACTATTTCCGCAGCCAGAAGCTCGATGATGTGGTTGTGGTTTCCCCGGACCTGGGCGGTGTAACCCGTGCCCGTGTTCTGGCTGACCACCTCCATGCACCCATTGCTATCATCGAAAAGCGCCGTCCGAAACCGGGCTGTGCTGAGGTGATGAACCTTATCGGTGATGTGGAAGGCAAGACGGCCATTATTATTGATGATATCGTAGATACGGCAGGCTCTCTCTGTGAAGGTGCCAGAGCATTGGAAAAACGTGGTGCTAAGCGCATTTTTGCTTCCTGTTCTCATGCTATTTTGAGTGATCCGGCAGTGCAGCGCATCAACGATTCCTGCATTGAGAAACTGGTTATCACCAATACCATTCCTCTGCCGCCGGAGAAGCATTCCGATAAGATTGTAACGCTGTCCCTGGCAGATGCTATCGGTGATGTCATCATGCGCATTCAGGGCCGCCGCTCTGTAAGCCAGCTGTTCCGCTAAGCTGAGCAAAGCAAAAAAATTAGAGCCTTCCCCAAAGGGAAGGCTCTTTCTATAGGAGGGGATTGACGTTGTCGCAAACACTAACGGAGATATTTGAGCATTATTTTGATTTTTGGAAGGAATTGAGCGAGACAGAAATTGAATTTGTCTGCGCCAATACCCGCAAGGTTAGTTACCCAAAAGGGGCCTATGTTCATCAAGGGCCATTGGATTGTATCGGTGCGCTTTTAATCCGGTCTGGACAATTGCGGGTATATACCATGTCTGAGGATGGGCGGGAAGTAACCTTGTATCGTCTTTTTGCCGGTGATGTGGGGATATTATCGGCCTCTTGTGTTTTGGATGCCTTGACCTTTGACGTCTATATTGATGCCGAAGAAGATACGGAGGTTTTGCTGACCGATGCAGCTGCTTTCCGCCGCCTGGTGGAGGGCAACATTCATGTGCGTTGCTATGCGTATGAGTTGGCAACCCAGCGTCTGTCCGATATGCTGTGGAAGATGCAGCAGGTGCTCTTCTTGTCTGCTGACCGTCGCTTTGCTATTTTCCTGCTTGAAGAAAGTGCGCAGAATGGATCGGGGGAAATCCATCTGACCCATGAGCAAATAGCCCGCTATATGGGAACTGCCCGGGAGGTGGTCAGCCGTATGGTGAAGTACTTCAATCAGGAAGGCTGGATAAAAAATTCCCGGGGCTGTATTAAGATTATCAATCGTCAGGCTCTTGAACAGTTGAAGGGGAAGTAAATTTTTTAGCC
>DJYL01000073.1 GCA_002448495.1 Pseudoselenomonas ruminantium
CACGCCTTCAATCGCCTTGATTTCCTCCGGGTGAACCTGCGAATAACAGCCGCATACGGCGATAATCGCCTTATCGTTGGTACGCTGTGCCCGGCGGATAATCTGCCGGGATTTCCTATCCCCCAGACTCGTCACCGAGCAGGTATTGATCACATAGAAATCCGCCTTTTCCTCAAAGGGCACGATATCGTAGCCGCTTTTCTTGAACAGGCCTTCCATGGTTTCCGTTTCAAACTGATTGACCTTGCACCCCAAGGTCGTAAGTGCCACCTTTGGCAATAGAATACTTCCTTTCTTAGCCTAAATCACCATTTTCGTACTGGGCAACCGTCACAGCTGCTACCGCTGCGGTTTCCGCCCGCAGGATTCGTGGGCCAAGCGTTACCGCCCTGCCGCCTGCTTTCTGCACCGTTTGCGCCTCATCCAGCGTAAAGCCGCCTTCGGGGCCGACAAGCAGAATAAGCCTTTTGCCCTGCGCCGCCCGCAGACATGATTTTACCGTATTTTCGTCTTCATTTTCGTAACAAAAGATAATTTCCGTATCTTCGGCACAACTATTATCCTTGAGCAGGTCGGACAAGTCTTTAATGGGTGTCACAGAGGTCAATGCCGTACGCCCGCATTGCTTGGCGGCTTCTTCGGCGATTTTCTGCCAGCGCTGCTGTCTTGCCGCCGCTTTTTTCGCATCATAGCGCACTACGCAGTTATGGCTCTTGACGGGGATAATCTCCGTTACGCCCAGTTCCACCGCTTTCTGCACCACATAGTCCATCTTGTCGGCCTTTAACAGACATTGCGCCAGCACCAGTTTTAGCGGAGACTCGGTATCAGCCGCCAGCCGTTCCTTCAAGGTCAGGGTAACGGCATCTTCCCGAAAGGCCGTCATTTCCATGCGGGCAACACAGCCCGCATCATCAACTACCGTAACTTCCTGACCGGCTTTGGCCCGCATCACATGCATGAGGTGATGGGCATCACTGCCGGTAATTTCGATGGTATCGGCGAGCAGCCCTTTGTAAAACAGCCTTCTCATTTATCGTCTCCCCGGCTGATGGTCATCGCCACCCAGCCTTTTTCTTCCGTCACCTTGTCCACGACAAAACCATGTGCCAGGCAGGCTTCCGTCACATCCGCCAGACGCTCGGAGATAATGCCCGAAGCCAGCAGATGACCGCCCTCAGCCAAATGTTCGTCCAGCTCATCAAAGAGCCTGATGATGATATCGGCGATAATGTTCGCCACAATGAGGTCAGCCTTGCCGTCAAAGGATTTTAATATATCGCTGACGCCGGTTTTGACAATATCTTCCACACCATTCTGACGGATATTTTCTGCCGCTACTTCTACGGCTACCTTGTCGTAGTCCATAGCCGTAACATCCGTAGCCCCCAGCTTTGCCGCCGCAACGGACAGCACGCCGGAACCCGTGCCCACATCAAAGACCCGCATACCACCCTTGACGAGCGTTTCCAGTTCCCGAATACACATTGCCGTGGTGGGATGCGTCCCCGTACCAAAGGCAGACTGCGGGTCAAGTTCAATCACGATATCATCGGGACTGGCCTCGTAATCTTCCCAAGTCGGCTTAATGACAATCATGCCGCCCACTTTTTCTGTATGGAAATAAGCCTTCCAGTTGTCGGCCCAGTCCTCATCCCGAACGGTATTCCACGAAATCGTGCAGGGGCCTTTTTCCATTTCATCATCTTTAAGCGCCTTGAATTCCTGAATGCGCAGCTCAAAGGCACGCAGTTTGTCATCCAAATCCTCGTCCATAGGCAGATAAGCCTTGACCGTGACCACACCGGTATCTTCGGCCCGTTCAATGCCGGAAAAATCCCATTGTCCGGCATCAATATAGCTGTTGAGCATTTCCGGGTCTTCAATCACGACCCCGGATGCACCTAAATCGTGGTAAATCTCTGCCACGATATCCGTGGCCTCATGGGTTGTCTGAATGCTGACTTCCGCCCACTGCATGTACATCTCTCCTCATCTGTCATTTGCTTACTCTTGCATGGTTCCTGCATAATACTTCGCCAGATTCTGCATGGTGGCAATCGTATCCCCGCGACCTTCCCGCCCGTTGCTTAAAAGTACCAGAATAAAATCTCCGTCCTTGCCCTGAAGGATTCCGCCATCGGCATAAACTCCGGTGACCTCCCCCGTTTTATGGGCAATCTTGTAGTCCGGCAAAGCGGCTGGGAAACACTCGCTGTCCCGCTGCTGCCGCAGAATATCCAGCATGATTTCATCTTCCTGGGGGCCAACCAGCTGCCGATAGTAGAGCCGTGACAATAATTGTCCAATATCGCGTACCGAAGACAGGTTCTTTTTACCGCCATTGCTAATCATCATCTTATGCGCCAGCACCGTATCGTAATAACCATACTGCTGCAGATAGTCGTTGATATTTTTCATACCCAGCCGGTTTATAAGCATATTGGTGGCCGTATTATCACTGACCGTAATCATCACCGTAATAAGCTGCAAAATTGTGCGCTGTTCCCCCGTATTATACCAGGTAGTGACCCCGGCACCTCCCACCACATCGTTTTTTCTGATGGTGAGCTTTTCCGCCAAAGAAAGCCGCCCGTCATGGACATCCTGCATGGCCTTGGCCATGATAAACAGTTTAATCATACTGGCAGGAGACATTTGTCTGGCATTGTAGATAAAAGGCTCCACTTCCCTGTCCGGACGCCAAAAATAAACGGACAGCTGATTTTTGCTGTTGCCGATAAGCTTGGCGGTATGCGCAAAGAGTTCGCCCTCATCTGCCGCCCGCAAAGCACGCACTTTTTCTGCTTCTATATGACTTTCCGCAGCCCTGGCTGAACTCTCACCATTACCATGATGCAGCCATAGAGCTGCCGACACCATGCCGCCAACTTCCAAAACAGCCAGTACCGCAAAAAATGTAAATATCCGCTTAAAGGTCACGGAATGCCCGTCCTTCCTGTTCATAATGAGTTACCCTGTAGATACCTGATTACCACGGCTGAGGCGTAATCGGCGTCACCACGCCAAAACGATATCCCTTGGCACGGAGATTGTCGATAATCCCCGGCAAGGCCCGCACGGTTTCCTCCTTGCCGCCATTGCAGTGCATGAGGATAAGCGCCATATTATCCTTGTGATGGCCTGCCGCCCGCCTGTCGATATAGCAAATCTGCTGCTCTGCTGAGGGCTTTTTCGCCGTGGCATCTTCAGTGAGTATATTCCAGTCATGCTCCACATAGCCCAAAAGATTCAGTTTCTCATAGTAATCTGCGGCAAACATGCCCACCGTTCCGCCGGGAGCACGAATGATAAAGGGACGCACGCCGATGGTCTGCATAATGATATCATCGGTCTGTTCCATTTCCGCCACAAAACTATCCTTATCCTTATAAAGGATGTCGTAATCATGGTCATAGCTGTGATTGCCAATGGCATGCCCCTCAGCAAAAATCCGTTTGAGTACCGCAGGATTTTTCTCCACCATACAGCCCAACACATAAAAGGTAGCATGAACCCCCTTGGCCTTCAGCACATCCAATACAGCCGGTGTGTTCACATCATCCGGGCCATCATCAAACGTGAGATACGCCACTTTCTCCGCCGTATAGTGGGGCAGGGCAGGAAGCATCGTCGGCAGCCCCTTTTCCAGCCGCTGTTTTAATGTATACCTGTCATAAACCGGTCTGTCCACATGGATATTGTCATAAGTGAGATTGCTGTAATCACCCTTCGCCAGCGTATAGGCAGAAGATTCCACGCCGGGTTCTTTTTCCTGCTCAGCCAATTGTGCAGTCCTTAGCTTCACCTGCCAGATGGCTCCAGCTGCACCGGATAAAATAAGCAAAACCGCCAAGACACCGATAAAGTTGGCAAAACCTTTCCTTTTCACCATCGCGCCTCCACTATCTACTTCCGTATTCTGAGGAACTATCCGCAAATAAATTAATCATTTTACATTATACTACAACTGCCCCTTTAGTCCAAAATAAATTCTGCAAAGGCCATATTTCCGTATTTGAATCCCTTGTCCGTCAAACGGCAGCCAGCATTGTCCACCGTCAGCAACCCCTGTGCGGCAAGTTTTTTCATGACCTGTCCGTAGACCTCCGTCAGCTCCACATGGAA
>DJYL01000206.1 GCA_002448495.1 Pseudoselenomonas ruminantium
CAGAGCATTCATCATCCGCTGGCGGAACTTTTGCGTTCTGCCTTGGAAGTGGTGCAGAAAGGCTGGAACTATGAAAATATCTTCCGCTGCCTGCGTACGGGATTTTTCCCTCTGGTACGGGAAGATGTGGACAAGCTGGAAAACTATGTACTGGAATTCGGCATCCGGGGGCGCAAACGGTGGCTGCAGCCCGAGAATTGGGACTGGCACCGCCGTTACTCTCTGGATGGTGAGGAAGAAGAAGCGGATGAGGAAACCAGACAGCGGCTTTTGCTGATAGACGGTCTGCGCCGGCAGGCAGCGGAAGCGTTGACGGCGTTTGACCGGGCAATCCGGCAGGCAGCAGATGTGACCGGTCAGGTGACGGCCCTCTATGATTTTCTCATTGCGCTGGAAGTGCCTGCTCATTTAGCCAAGTGGCAGGAAGTGGCCGAAGCAGAAGGGCGCATGGCTGATGCAGCAGAGCATAGGCAGATTTGGGAAGACATGATGGAATTTTTTGACCAGCTGGTGGAAATCAGCGGGCAGGAAAAGATGAGTTTGCGCGATTTTGCTGACGTATTGGGAGATGGACTGGATACAGTGACGCTTTCCCTGATTCCGCCGGGGCTGGACTATGTGACCGTTTCCTCCTTTGACCAGAACAGTCTGGCGGGAAGCCGTGCAATCTATATTCTCGGCGCCAATGCTGGAGCCATGCCGCGGCGCATCAGTGAGCAGGGCGTGTTTACCGATGCAGACAGGCTGCACTTAGCGGAAGCTTTTGAAAAAATGCCCGCAGATAAAGGCGAAAAGCCCGTGATTTCTCGTGGGGGACAAGAAAGGAGCTTTGGTGAGCGGTTCCTGCTCTACCGGGGATTTAATGAAGCCCGCGAATATCTTTGGATTTCCTATGCGCTGGCTGATGCAGAAGGCAATGGATTGCAGCCGGCATCTTTGGTGACAAAACTCAGAAAGTGTTTTCCTTCGTTGCAACTGCTTTCGATTCCTCTGGAGACTTTGGGCCGCCATGATATGCTGCAGCTGGCGGCGTCCGGCCCTGCGGTATCCGGGCTTTCCAGTGCCCTGCGGGGACAGCGCGATGAAGGGAAAATGGATGAATTTTGGCGGGATGTCTATAACTGGGCGCTCACCCAACCTGAATTACAACGGCCTTTGCGGCTGGCCTTGTCCGGCCTTTCGTCCAAGGCGCAGGTGGGCAATATCCCCCCGGAACTTGCTCAGGCCGTTTATCTGCGGGGCAAATTCCTGCGGGGCAGCGTCACCCAGTTTGAGCAGTTCCGCCGCTGTCCCTTTGCCCACTTTGCCCGTTATGGGTTGAAGCTTATGGAACGGCGTACCTATGAATTCCGACATATGGATTTAGGCCAGCTCTTGCATGAGGTCATTCGGGAGTACGGAGAAACGGTAAGCCGGGACTATAACCGCCGCTGGCAGGATGTACCGGAGGAAAGGCGGGGACAGCTTTGCCATGATTTAGTCGAGGAGATTGCGCCCCGCCTGCAAAGCGAAATTTTGCTTAGCCGTCCGGATTACCGCCATTATAAGCGGCGTATGGAGGCGACAGCCCTGCAGGCAGTCAATCATCTTTCGGCCTGGGCAGCCATGTCAGAATTCCAGCCTGCCTATTTTGAGGAAGGCTTTGGCCATGCGGCTGATCGTGTACAGCTTACCCCGCTGCCGTTAGGGAATGGTTTTTCCCTGTCGCTTAAAGGGCAGATTGATAGGCTGGATGTCCATCAGGAAAATCCCTATTTCCTCGTGCTCGATTATAAGACCGGGCAGGCGGCGATTAACCTGTTTGAGGTCTATTATGGGTTGAAATTGCAGCTGCTGGTTTATGTGCTGGTAGGGCAGGAACTCTTGAGGCAGCAGGATAAGGAACGGCTGCCGGCAGGCATTCTCTATGCCCTGCTGCATAATCCGACGATTGCCACGGACAAGCGGCTGAGCACGGAAGAAATGGCTGCGGCCATCCGCAAAAAACTCACCATGCCCGGCTGGGTGCTGGCGGATATGGAGGTTATTCGCAGCATTGATGCCAATTTGGAACATATCAAACCGCAGACGAAGAAAGATGGGGAACTGACCAGCGAAACCGTAAAAGGGCATTATATCCGCACACAGCAGGAATTTGAACTCATGCTCGGTTATGTGGATTACATATTGAAGGATACAGGACGGGCCATTTTGGCGGGGGATATTCGCGTAAATCCCTGCCGTTATGACAAAAATGCGGAACGCACGGCCTGCAAGTTTTGCAATTATCGGGTGCTTTGCGGCTTTGATGCGGGTATTGATGGTTTTGCCTATCATGAGGTGGGCAATTTTGACGAAGAAGAAATGGAACGCCGCATGGCGGAAAAAATAGGAAGAGAGGATTTAGCCGATGCCATACACCAAGGATCAACAGAAAGCCATTGAGGAACGCGGCCGCAATATTTTAGTGGCTGCTGCCGCTGGCTCCGGCAAGACCCGCGTACTGGTGGAACGCATTATCCGTCAGCTTATTGCAGGGGAGTTGAATGTGGATGAGCTTCTGGTGGTGACCTTCACCAATGCGGCGGCAGCAGAAATGCGGGAACGTATCGAGGCCGCTTTGGATAAGGAAATCGCGGCGTCAGCAAATCCGAAAATTACCGCCCGGCTGGAACGGCAGAGGGTATTGCTGACCGGAGCGGATATTTGCACCTTTCATTCCTTTTGCCAGCGGTTGATTCGCCAGCATATTGAAGCGATTGATGTAGACCCCAAATTCCGTCTGGCCAGTGAACAGGAATTGGTTTTGCTGAAAAATGACACGTTGGAAGCCCTGCTGGAAGAAAAATATGAACGGCCTTTGGAAGCCGAAAAGCTGCCGGCATGGGAGGCTTTCGTTTCCTTTATGGACGATTATGGGGATGAGAAAGGCGATGAGGAAGTTAAGCAGGCCGTTTTAAGGCTGCATGCTTTTGCACAGAGCCAGCCCTTTCCCGAAAGCTGGCTGCAAAAACAACAGGAGGAACAGGGCAGTACCCTTTCGGATTCGCCGTGGCTGACGGCGGCGGTGCCGGAGATGCGGAACGGGCTTATGGCGGTTATCCGCCAGTATGAAGAAACGGCAGGACTGGTACGGGGAATTGATGACCCGGCGCTTACAGCGGCATGGTCACCCTATGGGGAACTCATCCAACAGGATTTAGCGGGGCTGGATGCTGTCCGCGAAGCCTTTAATGTACTGGAACAGAATCCCGATGGAGAAAAATGGAATGAACTTGCCCGGCAGGTGAGCAAATTCTCATGGCTTGCCATGCGGGGAAAAGCCTATAGCGATTTGAAAAACTTGTATCCCGATATCCGGGAACAGTTTAATGCGCGGCGGGATGCCGTTAAAAAAGCCCTGAAAAAGTTTGCCGACAATTATCTCAATCAGGAGGCTGGACAGATTGAGGAAGACATTGCCGCCAATCAGCAGACCGCAGCCATCTATGCAGGTCTGGCTGTGGATTTTGGAAGGGCTCTGCAGGCAGCGAAAAAAGAACGCAATATTCTCGACTTCAACGATTTGGAGCATTTTGCGCTGGAAATTCTATGTACTTCGGAGCATGCGGAGCTTGCGCCTACAAATGCAGCCCTTGCCCTGCGGGAAAAGTACAAGTCCATTATGGTCGATGAATATCAGGACACCAATGGCGTACAGGAAGCAATCCTCAATCTGATTGCGCGGGACAATAACCGCTTTACGGTTGGGGATGTAAAGCAGAGTATTTATCGCTTCCGTCTGGCCGACCCCTATCTTTTTCAGGCGAAATACGACAGCTTTCCGGAAACGCCGGGAAAAGAAGACAACAATCTGCTCATTACCATGAAACAGAATTTCCGCAGCCGCAGGGAGGTTCTGGCCCCCATTAACTTTATCTTTGACCAGATTATGACCAGAGGCGCGGTGGAAATCGAGTACGATGAACGCAGCAAACTTTATCCCGGTGCAGATTATCCCGTACATGAACATAGTTTCGCGGGAGTAAGCGGGGCTATGGAACTGGATTTAATTCAGCGGGAGCCGCAGGAAAAGGACGGCAGCACCGCCAAGGATGAAGATGATGGGGAAGACCTGTCCGGCTTCAATCTGGAAGCGGCTTATATTGCCCGCCGTATCAGCCGTCTTATGGAACAGGGCTATATGGTCTATGACAAGGACAGCGGCAGTTATCGTCCTTTAGCCTATCGGGACATTGCCGTGCTCATGCGGGCGGTGAGCGGCAAGACGAACATTTTGCTGGAGGCCCTGCGGAAAAACAGCGTTCCGGCCTATGCTGATGTGGACGGCGGTTATTTTGAAGCGCCGGAAGTGCGTCTGATATTGGCGCTTTTGACTGTTATTGACAATGTGCGGCAGGATATCCCTCTGGCAGCGGTGCTGGCTTCCCCGATTGGCGGCTTTTCCATGACGGAACTGACGAAAATCCGGCTGGCTTCGGCTGCGGGAGATTTGTATGACGGGCTTTTGGCCAGTTTTTCCTTGGAAAGCGGTTTGCCGAAAAAATTGGCTGCCCGTACGGCAGCTTTTCAGGAGGAACTGGCTCGTTGGCGCAAGTTTGCCGTCAGCTACAGCGTGCCGGAACTCATCTGGCTCCTGTATCGCGAAACCGGCTATTATGATTATGTGGGCGGTCTTAAAGAAGGCCTCCTGCGGCAGGCGAATCTGCGTATGCTGGCAGACCGTGCTGCTGAATTTGAACGAAGCAACTATCGGGGCTTGTTCCGCTTCCTGCGTTTTATTGAAAACCTTCAAAAGCGGGATACCGATTTAGCCGTAGCCCGTACTTTGGGCGCTAGTGAAAATGTGGTGCGGATTATGAGTATTCACCGCAGCAAGGGCTTGGAATTTCCCGTGGTGATTGTGGCGGATATGGCCAAGAAATTCAACCTGCGGGATGCACAGGGAACGTTCCTTCTGCATAAGGATTTGGGGATAGGCGTGCGCATAGCCCAGCGTTCAAAAGCCGGACGGCAAATCTATAAATCCCTGCCATGGCAGGCGGTGGCTGCCAAAATCCGCTCTGAATCCAAAGCTGAGGAAATGCGCATCCTCTATGTAGCCATGACCCGTGCCAAAGAAAAGCTGATTTTGACGGGCGTACTGCCGGCCAAAAACGTGGAGAAAAAAGCGCAGGAATATTGCCGTTACCTAGATAGTGGAGATAACCGGCTGCCGGATTTTGCCATTGCCAAAGCCGACAGCTATCTGGACTGGGTGGCAGCTGCCCTGAGCCGTCATAGTGAAGCTGCTCCCTTGTGGGAAATGGCAGGCATAAGTGCCTCCGGCGGACTGGAAAAAGAGCTGGAGCCTGAGGCGCAGATACAGATTAACCTTTATCCGGAAGCGGAGGTAACAGACCGCACCGAAAAAGAAAGCAGGCAGGATGAATTGCTGCAGGCGGCAGCTTCCCTGTCACCGATGCCGCCCTCACCCCAACGGGAAAGGGTGGAAAGTATGCTGGGCTGGCAGTATGAAGATAGGGGACTGTCTAACGTTCCTGCCAAGCTGACCGTAACGGAAATCAAGCGGCGTTTTGCCGGACAGCAGGCATGGGATGAAGAAGTGCCCAATGCCCGTCAGTTAATCGTCATAAATGACGAGGATGAACTGGAAGCTGTGGCTGCCGATAAACCGATAGCAACGGATAGCGTTAAAGCAGATGAAGCCGACTGGCCGCGCCCGCGTTTTATGCAGGAACAGAAGCAAACTTTTTCTGCCATGGAGCGGGGCACCATCATGCATACGGTTATGCAGCGTCTGGACTTTGCCGGTGATGTAAGCTTTGCGGGCATTCAAAAACAGGTAGCATCTATGGAAGCCAAAGGCATTCTGCCGGAAGGTGCGGGAAAGGTGGTTTACATCAAGGGCATACAGGGATTCTTTACTTCGGAAATCGGCAGACTGGTGCAGAAAGCCCCGCAGATTTATCGGGAACTGCCATTCAGCCGTATGCTGAAAGCCAAGGACTTTTATCCCGAAGTACAGGAGGATGATGAAATGGTTTTCACACAGGGTGTGATTGACCTGCTGGTGGAAACTGCAAACGGAGAATTAATCCTTATCGACTATAAGACCGACAGGCTGACCGATACTGAACGCATACGGCAGCGGTATCAGATTCAGCTCGATATGTACAAAAAGGCCGTGGAAGCCATATTGAACCGCAAGGTTGCGCAAGTTTATCTCTATTTGTTGCAGAACGGCAGCTTTGTATCTATGGATAAGACGGAATAAAGGAGGCGCTGTTACTTGTCAACAGAAGTTATGCAGGGGCTTTTCATTCCCTTTTTGGGGACTACTTTGGGAGCAGCCTGCGTCTATATACTGAAAAAAGAATTAAAGACGGGCGTGCAAAAGGGACTGACCGGTTTTGCTGCCGGGGTCATGGTGGCAGCTTCCGTATGGAGCCTGCTGATTCCCGCTATGGATGGCAGTGCGGATATGGGCAAGCTGGCCTTTTTGCCTGCGGTAATCGGTTTTTGGGCAGGTACGCTATTCCTGTTGGCACTTGACCATATCATTCCCCATTTGCATATGGATGCGCAGGAGGCAGAGGGGATAAAATGCAAACTGCCGAAAAATATCATGCTGTTACTAGCTGTAACATTGCACAATATTCCGGAAGGCATGGCTGTGGGTGTGGTCTTTGCCGGTTGGCTGGCGGGCAATGCCGATATTACCCTGAGCGGGGCACTGGCGCTGTCCATCGGTATCGCCATACAGAACTTTCCCGAAGGGGCGATTATTTCCCTGCCCCTGCGGGCGGAAGGAATGAGCAAGCATAAGGCGTTTGTCAGTGGTATGCTTTCAGGTATAGTCGAACCCATCGGCGCCCTGCTGACCATCGCCGCCGCCAGCCTTGTCCTGCCCATTTTGCCTTACCTTTTGGCGTTCGCCGCCGGAGCCATGATTTATGTGGTGGTGGAAGAACTCATCCCCGAAATGTCCGCAGGTGAACACAGCAATATCGGTGTTGTTACTTTTGCTGTAGGATTCACATTGATGATGACCTTGGATGTGGCACTGGGGTGAAAGAAGGGGAGTAACGAATGGAAAATGATAAAAAGAATAAGGCAAACATCCGCAACAGTACAGTAGATTTTTTGGTATTCACTAAAGATGCCGGGGCGGATTCTATCGAAGTGCGTGTGCAAGACCATGATGTGTGGCTGACGCAGAAGGCTATGGGAGAGTTGTTTGATGTTGACCGTAGTGTAATTGGCAAGCATCTGAAAAAAATATATGAGGATGAGGAACTGAATGAGAATTCAACTTGTGCAAAATTTGCACAAGTTGCAGATAACGGCAAAACATATCAATACAAATTCTACGCGTTATCCGCAATTATCGCTGTGGGATACAAGGTAAATTCCCAGCGTGCTATTCAGTTCCGCCAATGGGCTACAAAAGTTTTGGACACCTTTGCCAAGCAAGGCTATGTGCTGGATAAGAACCGATTGATTAACGGACAGATTTTTGACGAAGATTATTTCGGCCATCTGATTTCCGAGATTCAGGAGATTCGCGCCAGCGAGCGGCGTTTCTATCAAAAAATCACGGATATTTATGCCACCGCGGTTGATTACACGCTCGATAGCAAGACAACGCGGGAGTTTTTTGCCACGGTGCAGAACAAAATGCACTATGCTGTCCATGGCGGTACAGCCGCAGAACTTATCCATATTGTTACAATGTATCTGGATTATGCCACCCGTCAAGCTCGCCGTCATATTCCTATGACCATGACTGATTGGGCAAGCAAACTGGACGCTTTCCTGCAGTTCAACGATGCGGAAATCTTACATGATAAAGGCAAAGTATCAGCGGCTATAGCCAAAGCTTTTGCCGAAAGTGAATTTGAACAGTACAGAGTGTTGCAGGATAAGTCATATGTCAGTGACTTTCTTATGCGTATTCTTATGGGCAGATTTCGTTTCGTCGCTGGATGGCGACATATGGCTGTTACGGCTGTTGGTCTTGTCTTTCTCGCGGTATCTTTCCAGTTTCTTCGTAAGAACAGCAACTTCGGATTTGAGGGAAGCAATCAACGCATCCTTCTCAGCCAGCTCGGCTTCATAGGCTTCAAATTTAGCCGTAGCCATACCTTCGAAAGCAGCCATGCGGTTTTGCAGGGCATAATACGACTCCTGGAGTTCCTTATAGGAGGCAAGCAGATTCTGAACAAACTCCACGTTTATCGATTCCATGCTGCTGCCCTCCTTCCATAAAATTGCAGATTCAAAAGCCACCTATGTTATCGTTGAAAGTTTATTGTTTCTTAAGCTGTGCGTAGAATTGATTGCAATATGTCCACCAGAGATAGACCGTAGCCGGTATTTCATTAGGCTACTGAACAGTTACCATATGGAACCTACAGAAGTATGTGGAAGAGTTCATCCTGCGCCAGATGGTTAAACATGGCCTGAAAGTGGAAATACGGTGACTTCATATCCATCGACCCAAACGAAAAGCCCCGCAACAAGTGCGAGGCTCGATAATCTGGATACTTTTGAGACATCCCATACTCTATAGAAGAAAACCAACGGCTGCGGAATCTGCTGATGAAGTGTGTCTCTCGATTTTCGCCTGCATCTCAGTCCCAAAACAGGACGCACTTGCGGAGACTTCTTCATCCGCCGGAGCAATCGGCAGGAATACTGCGACAAGACCGTGTGCCAAGAATCAGCGCGAGTTTCGGAATCACAAGCGGATGGCGAAGGTAGGGAAAAAAGGACGTTGACATCTGCATTGGGTATGCTCCATCTTTACATAAAATTTTAGGCAGAGCACGGCAACCATAGCAGGGAAATCCTCGCCCTATGGCGAAACAATGCCGTAGGAATTATGTACCCCACGAGGATGGAGCAAAGTGGAATTGATACCTATCATCGCCGTCTTGGCAATCGGCGGCATATTCTTTGCCCTGCGCAGCCGAGGCGGTTATAGCCGCGACAATGACAACGACCGCGACGATGACAGCTATGACACCAACAGCAATGACGATGGTGGAAGCGATGACAGTAGCAGTGACGATTGAGGGAGGAACGGAAAATGAAAAAGCGATGGCAAGGCAAAAAACTGGAAATCTTGTGCATGAGTTTGCTGGCCTTTATGCTGGCGTTTATCGCCAGCGGTTGCGGCGGCAATACCAAAGCGGAGCTGGAGAAAAGCACCGTGAGTTCCACCATGCTTCCCATGAACGGAGAGGCGCAAATTGTGGCCACCATGATAAACGAAGCCTATCGGCGAGAAATCGTGGCCTCTCTTTACGCCCAAGCGGTACTGACCTACGATGCGGACAAGGGAACGCCAGCCGAATACGACGGTTTGCTGAAAAAAACCGCCGATGCTTACAACCGCGCCTATGAAACTTCTCAGGTTGCGCTGTACTTGGCGGGCAATCTGATGAATGCCGCCAAGGAACCGGGATACGCTACCTTTGTTTTGCCGGGGAAGCAAGAAAAGAAACTAAGCCTTGATACGGCGATTTTTTCCAAGGCTTATGCGGCCTACCCCTACGATACCAAATCCTACACCGATGCCGAGCGAATGGCTAACGAGATCATGAGCGCCGGCAACGGCAAGGAGCTTACCGACCGTTGGGCAAAATTACCCCCGGAAGAGCGAATGGAACGTATCGCCAAATATCTCCATAAGGACAAGAAAACCGCTCGCGATGTGTGGCAGAAAATCTATAATGACAAACACGGCGTATTAACCGGGGCAAACGCCACCGCCAACACGATTAAGGAAGTGGCCTCCGATGTGGCCTATAGAACCAGCGCCGTGGCCAAAACGGTGGGCAAAGTGGCCAAGACCGCCCTTACCACCAAAATGGTGGCCGCAACCGGTGGTGGCGGCGGTATGGGAGGTTTGAATGTACTAGTCAAAACCGCCGATGTGGTTGCCGATGCCGTGAATACCACCTATATCGTGTTTACCGGGGACGAGGACGAATTTTGGGGCAATGCCGTGGCTTGCACGGAGGCCGCCGACACGGTGACAAGCATTTTTGCCGGTGGGCCGAGTACGGATTTTGAGAAAGCGCAGGCTTTAACCAAAGGGAAAATTCTCAAGTTGGGCGAAGAGGGCATGGCGCGACTTATGAAATATATTAACGCCATGGACACCACGGAGAAAGTCAATACCATATTAACCGTTTCTCGTAAAGCGGACGAAGCTGCCAATCAGGGAGTAAAAATTCTTCGTTTGGAAAAAAAGAAAAAAGACGACGGCTCGACGGAAATAAAGGCGACGGCTGTTGATGCCGACGATCCCAAATTGGAGGAGAAACTTGAGGACTTAGGCATAGACAAGGAAAAGGTCAAGGAAATTAAGGAAACGGCGGAAAAAGTTACCAAGGAAGAAGCAGCGGCACCTGCCAGCGAGGATTATGCGGAAGCGGCGGAAAATGCCGAGAAACAGGGCTTTGACACGAAAGAAGCCGCTGATGCCGCCGCCAGAGATTTGGACGAAGCCAACAAAGAAGTAAAACGGGAGGCCAAAGAAGAGCTGAAAAGAGAGAGCGCAAAATCGACAGGAACGCCACGGGCTTTTCCCTATACCGAAGCGCAAACTCCCGAAGAAGAGGATAGCGCTCTTGACGAGGCTTTAGACGATCGCTCCGATGCAGCTGAGGCTGCCGCCGACCAAGAGCGAACCGAAGAGGAAAACAAAACCGAACCCGAAGTAAAAGACGAAACGGCAACGGCCAGCGGCACGGAAAGTGGCAAGGAGGACACGGGTAAGGACAGCGGCAAAGAAGATACGGGCAAAGACAGCGGTGCAGAAAGTGGCAACGCCGATGTCGAAGAACCTCCTTTTGCCACCAGCAAGGTGGTGGGAACATATCACGCCACATGGACTATCGACGGCGCTGTGGGTGACGGCACTTTTGTCGTGACCGGAAGCGATGGCAGTATTACTATCACCTCCACTGTTACCGGCAGCGCCGGAAGCGAGAGCAGAACCTTTACAAATTCTTCTTCCGGTTCTCTCGACGAGCAAACCGGCTCTACGAGCATAGAAGGCATTAGTTTTATCGGTGAAGGAGGCAGTATCGCTCTTGCCATGAGTACCGGTATTGTGGCCTATCGCTGATGGTGACGATGGAACAACACCCCCTGCCCCACAAGTTTTCTTGTGGGGCAGGGGGGCGGCACGGTTGTAACTGTTCAGTAGGTTTCACCCCAGATGGCTTCTCTGGCTTTGCCAGCGAATGCTAATCGAAGGGCAACCATTATGTTGACGCCATGCTTTTTCGCTGTACTCAGGAATGAGCGAATAATCGCGTATGCCTTAGCGCCCCGTTCTGTTCGCATGACGCCACTGAATTTCGTTTTGTCGCTGGATGGCGACATATGGCTGTTGCTGCTGTTGGTCTTGTCTTTCTCGCGGTATCTTTCCAGTTTCTTAGTAAGATCAGCAACTTCGGATTTGAGGGAAGCAATCACCGTATCCTTTTCAGCCAGCTTGGCTTCATAGTCTTCAAATTTAGCCGAGGCCATGGCTTCGAAAGCAGCCATGCGGTTTTGCAGGGCATAATACGACTCCTGGAGTTCCTTATAGGAGGCAAGCAGATTTTGAACAAACTCCACGTTTATCGATTCCATGCTGCTGCCCTCCTTCCATAAAGTTGCAGATTTAAAAGCTACCTATATTATCGTTAAAAGTTTACTTTTTCTTGAGCTGTGCGTAGAGTTAATTGCGATATGTCCACCAGAGATAGACCGTAACCGGCATTTCGTTAGGCTACTGAACAGTTACAATATTGGTATGATAGAAGGTGAGTATATTTATGATTCTACGCAGGAAGAATATGTGCAGACTAGAAAGGTTAAGTGGCTGAAACATATGCCGCGTATGGCATTTTCGCAAGGAGCACTTTATGAAATTGGTTCGGCTATGACGTTTTTTAGTGTGAAAAACTATGCAGAAGAGTTTTTGGGGGCACTCAATAACGAATTCAAGAAGTCTTTATCTTCAGATGTCGAAGATGAGAGTGTCGGGGCAACTGCTGATGATATAATTGAAAATACGAAAGACTTCATACTTAAAGAGCTTAGCCGTCAATTAAAAGGATATGATTTGGAGGAGCTTGTGGCTGACCTCTTAGGTGCGATGGGATATCGAACGATAGTTTCTCCACATGGAGGAGATAGCGGTATAGATATTACTGCGTATAAGGATGAATTGCCACCACGAATTTTGGTGCAGGTTAAGAGTCAGGATAGCGATATTAAGGAAGCAACGATTCAGTCCCTAAAAGGTGCTATGCGTGAAGGGGATTATGGGTTGTTTGTTACGCTGTCTAATTATACGAAAAATGCTCAGAAGTATCTTGAAACCACGCCGATAATTAGGGGAATAAATGGTACAGAGCTTGTCGAGTTGATATTGAAATATTATGATAATTTGAGTGTCAAATATAAAAAGATGATTCCGTTGAAGATGGTTTATATTCCGATATCGAAGTCAGAGTAAAATGCTAATAGTAAACAGAGGAAGCGAGTATGTGTGTTTATAGGCACATGCTCGCTTCCTCATTGAAGTTAGCAAACAGGTTTGTAATGGGAAAATTTCCCTTTCCCTTCCAAAATAAGCAAGTCATTTTCCTTCAACCGATTCAGTAGGCGATAGGCCTGTGCTGGGGAAACGTGTAAAAGGGCGGTGACATCTGCCCGGGTCACGTTTCCTTTATTATTTGCCAGTTTCATAATTTGCTGGTTGTAATCGGCGTAGTCCGTAATGGGTTCTTTGACTAAGTGGTTTTCGCAGGTGGGCACTTTATAGGATTGACCGCTGAAGGTATAATAGATAACTTTCCTCTGTTGGCTGGTTTTTATCATTTTTTCCGCAGTCAGGGTTTCCAAGGTGCTTTCTAGTTTGTAAGTGGGGATGCCTGTGTGAGCAGAGAGTTCTTGACATGTCAGAAGTTTATTTCCTTTTAGCTGGCTGAGCACCATTAACTCATAAATCGTGAAGTCGCGGTGGAGTTGTTCCTGTTTCTTGGTCAGCAGTTGAATGAAGGTTTTATCCGGGCGGCTGGCAGGAATGTAGAGGCGTACGTTATCCGTATTGGAATTGCTGTAATCCGGAAGCATTTTTCCGTAGCGCAGGCTTCCCGCATAGATGCGGTCAATGCCGCGGTCGGAGCGCTCAGCAAGACCGATGCGTTTCAGGCAGTCAGCCAGCACAGGATTGCGCCCATGTGGTTCGGCATCAAGGAGTTTGTCGTAGGTAACGCCCTGAATAAAGCCTCCGGGGTTGCTGATGGTGATGCCTTCCCGTTCAATGAGGACGCGAACCCGGCCCAGCAGGGAATAATCCCGGTGGCTGTAGGCATTGACTAATGCTTCGCGGAATGCTTGGGGAGAATAATGGGGAATGGGCACACGGAACATGTCCACATCCAGTTCATCTTCCTGATTGATGGTGGTGAAGTAATTGTTGATTTTTTCAATGCTGGCCAGCAAGGGCTGTGTGTAGGTTTCGTTGATGCGGAGTTGGCCGTTATCCATAATTTGCAGGGATGATTCAGCGGTGGGGATAAGTTCCTGCAAGCGTTCCTGACGGCCAATAAGGAGCATACCGGTAACGGTGGGCACGTAATCTTCGCCGACTTTGGCGACAAGCCGCAGGGCTTTGTCCAGTTCCAAATCATCCAGTTCAAGCAGCGTGGGCTCGCCATGATAGGTGCGGATGATATTGCGCAGGCGTTCCCGTTCCGTGACGTCGAGGTCATGGCGTGTGGTGTCAGGCAAAGGCTGGGCAGAAAAGTCGAGCAGGGAAAGACTGGACAGACGGTGGGGAATTTCGTAAGGATAGAGGGGCACGTTTTCGGGCGTGTGTTAAGTGCGAAAAAATGGGGATGTGACCATGAACTTTCATCGTCACATCCCCGTAGTTATTAGCGAGCCTGCGGTGGCAGCTGTTTTTTATCCTGCTGCGGTTTTTCCTGCTTTTCGTTAATCGCTTTTTTCTTATCCTGTTTTTTTACGTTCTCTTTTTTGGGTTCAGCCTTAGGCGCCTTTACATCCTTTTGCTCCTGCTGTTGTACAACGGGAGCCTTGGGAGCCGGTGCCTGATTTGCGTTTTTTCCATGGCTCTTATCCTACGCGCCGATTCTTGGATTTCGCTAAGAAATGGATTATATTTTGATTAAAAAAAGCTCCGGCAACCGAAGTTGTCAGAGCTATAGCATTCTATTGGTGGAGATGAGGAGAATCGAACTCCTGTCCGAAATACATCCACATCACAAGGCATTATCGCAATAGCTGGAGGATGCCAGCATCATAGAAGCGTAAACTCTGGGATTCAGAGTCCTCCACCATCCGCTTTTGTGAAAAGCGGAAAAACTGCTGCGCTTATTTGAAACCCTCAGCCCTGCCCGCAGCTAGTGATACCGAGGGGGCTGCTAAGCCGAAGCTTAGGCAGCGTATGCGTAATCGAATTCGTCAATTACATTTAGCGGTTAAGAGTTAGGCTTCATAACCATTGGCCTGCGAACCTCGTGGCTTCAATACCCCGTCGAAACCATTACATCCCCGAATATGTCCTTACATTATATCACGGATTAATAGAATAGGCAAGGAAGAAATTATTTATAATTGTACAAAACAAAGAAGGAAAATATTAGGAGCATGTAGAAATAATTGTTTCAAATGATGATTTTGGCTATAATGAATAAGCTGATGTATGGAAAAGATTGATTGAGGGGAGTGAAGACATGGGCATTAAGCAGAAGTTCATTGTGTTGGCAGGTATAGTGGGCATTATATTGACCATTGTATCGGTTACAGGCTATTTTACGGCCTACAACAATTTGTCCGAGGCGGTGAATGAAGAAATCGCCGCCAATATCAATGCGGAGCGTGAGTACGTGGATGGTTGGCTAAGAGAAAAGGCCAAGCCGGTCACTTCACAGGCAGATTTGATGACCGAGGTAGAAAAAAGCGGTCTGGAATTTGACCATGAAGATATGCGGATGCTTCTCAGTGTAGCCGCTTCGGATAAGGATATTCAGGAAATGACCCGCGGTGATGAGGAGGGGATGTTCCTGCCGTTCTATAGCCCGGATGAAACGGGCAAGACAGACCCGCGCAAGCGTCCGTGGTATTCGCAGGCCAGAGATGCCGGCAAGACGGTATATACGGATGTGTATACCAGTAAGAGTACCGGCGATTTGGTCGTATCGGCAGTAGCGCCTTTTTATGGCGATAACAAGCAGTTCCGTGGGGCTATCTGCGGTGATATTACGCTGACGGTGCTGAAAGATCAGGTGCAGCGCATTAAATACCGTGATCAGGGCTTTGGCTATATTATTGAAAAAACCGGCAAGCTTTTGGCAACTTCCGGCAAAGAACAGCCTATGTCGGAAGCAAAGGACATCAAGGGCGTGGGGGAAAAGCTGGATAGTATGTTCCAGAGCGGCAGCGGCTATTTTATTTATGAAGATGCCGAGGGTGTAAATCAGTTATTGGCCTATACGACGGTGCCGACTACGGGCTGGATTATTGCCATGGCTGTGCCGACAGATTTTGTATTTGCGCCGATTCAGCGTTTGCGGATGATTTATGGTGCGTTGATTGTCATTGGCTTTTTGCTGGTGGTGGGTATGTGCCTTTCCTTCTCCCGCCGCATCACCAAGCCGATTGTGGCTTTGGAAGGGCAGGCCAGCCAGCTGGCTGACGGTAATCTGCGGGTCGATAAGCTTCCCGTCACCTCGTCTGATGAAATCGGCTCCATGACGCAGGCGTTTAATATCATGCAGGAACATCTCCATGATTTGATTGGCAAGATGGCCTCCACCTCTGAACAGGTAGCGGCATCCTCCGAAGAACTCACGGCCAATGCTCATCAGTCTGCAGAAGCTGCCGTTCATGTAGCGGAAACCATCAGCGAAGTATCTGCGGGCATGGACCAGCAGCTGGTGGATATCAATGGTGCCAAGCAGAATGTAGATGCTGTATTCAATGACATCACCATTATGACGGAAAAGGCAAAACGGGTCACGGATGCAGCAGTTAGTACATCTGAAGCCGCTAAACAGGGTGAGCTTTTGATGCAGGATGCCACGACCAAGATGGAGCATATTGAAAAGAGCGTTATGAACTCGGCTGATGTGGTGCGCACTTTGGGCGAAAACTCTCAGCAAATCGGGCAGATTGTGGAGGCGATTTCCTCCATTGCCGACCAGACCAACCTGCTGGCACTGAACGCTGCCATCGAGGCGGCTCGCGCCGGCGAGCATGGCCGCGGTTTTGCAGTAGTAGCCGATGAAGTGCGTAAGCTGGCGGCAGAATCGCAGGAATCGGCAGAGCAGATTAAGGAGCGCATTCTCACCATCCAGCGGGATACCGCAAATGCAGTGGAGGCTATGGAAGAAGGCAAGGCGGAAGTTCAGCTGGGAACCAAAGCCATTCGCGAAGTGGGCGTGCAGTTCCAGGATATTATGGGACAGGTTAATGGCATTCGCAGCCAGATTGATGAAATTGGCTCCTCAGTAAATTCCGTATCTTCGGGAGCAGGAAATATTGTAGAGGCGGTGGATTCCATCGACAGCATCAGCCGCAAGACGGCAGAACATACCTCGACCATCTCGGCGTCTACAGAAGAACAGTCGGCTTCCAATGAGGAAATTGCCGCAGCTTCCCAGTCTTTGGCAAATCTTGCTTCGGATATGCAGGAAGCGATTAACAAATTCAAATTGTGAGTGCATTGAGCGCATAAGGTGTAGAAAAATAGGAAACCGGAAAAAGCCTGGCCGCAGGTTTTTCCGGTTTTTTTGCACCAAATTATAGTAGACAAGTGGGAGTTCATAGGGGTATAATTGTATGCGGAAATTTTTTTGACAGAAAGGCTGGTGAGGATAATGGACGATCACCCTGATACGGCAAAACCGAAACGATGCACATTAACAATCGGGAGAGTCAGCGCCATTATCCTTGCAGCATAAGATAATGGGCATGGTACTCTCCGCATAGAGAGGAGATATCCATGCTAAAGATTTACAAATCCATGGAGAGCGGCCCCTTGCAGGAGCTGACATTAAAGACGCTGGAAAAAGGGGCGTGGATTAACATTGTTGACCCCACGCCCTATGAGCTGAAGGTCGTCAGCAATCTCACCGAGGTTGATCCCGACTTTTTGCGCTCCGCACTGGATGATGAGGAACGCTCTCATACGGATATCGAAGATGACTCGGTCATGGTACTGACTAACGTAGCCGTAAACCGCGGTGAGGACAGTTATGATGCCCTGCCGTTGGCGATCATTGTCAGCGAGGACTACATCATCACCGTTTGTCTGGAAGAAACGCCGGTTATGTCTGAGTTCAATGAACGCACGGCAAAGCTTTTCCGCACCTACAAGAAAACCCGCTTTTTGTTCCAGATTTTGTATAAGTCGGCAACCTTCTATCTGCGCTATCTGCGTCAGATAAGCAAGCGTTCTGACGATATTGAGAACCAGCTGCGTCATGATATGAAAAACAGCGAGATCCTGCGTCTGTTGGAATTGCAGAAAGGTCTTACCTACTTCAATGCGGCTATCCGTTCCAATGGTGCGGTGCTCGACAAGCTTTTGCGCATGCGCAACAATCCGGCACTTACGCCGATTCTCAAAGCCTATGAGGAAGATGAGGATTTGCTCGAAGACGTTATTATCGAGAACAAACAGGCCAAGGAAATGGTGGAGATGTACAGTAAGATTCTCGCCCGCATGGCCGATACCTTTACGTCCATTATCGCCAACAACCAGAACCTCGTGATGAAGTTCTTGGCGGCAATGACGATTATCATCGCTATTCCCACAGTGGTATCCAGCTTCTTCGGCATGAATGTGCCGGTACCGTTTACCGATGACAGCCATGGCTTTTTTTACATCATGATGATTGCTTTTGGCATCAGTGTAACGGGAGCTTATGCCCTGTGGAAAAAGGATATGTTTTAACAGAAATCAGAAAGGAATTTTGAATGGAACAGTTTTCATCGATTTTTTTGGAGTTTATCGCATCCTGGGGATATGTAGCAGTAGCCATCCTGATGGCGGCAGAAAATGCCTGCATACCCATTCCGAGTGAGCTCATTTTGGGTTTTGCCGGTTATTTGATTTTTGCCGACCAGATGACCTTCACCGG
>DJYL01000142.1:0-10117 GCA_002448495.1 Pseudoselenomonas ruminantium
TTGTCAAAAGCTGCGGAAAAACACGACCAGCCACGCGGGCTTAGTGCGTATCATCGTAAAAATAGCAGTGATATCTGTATTTAGTATTGACGAATTTAGCGGACAGTGTTATATTTTTAGTAAGGAAAGGTTTTCCTTTTCGGTGCCGTGGAGCTTAGCCGCTTGGTCAAGGGAGTGGTTAAGGGAGGCTTTTTAATCGGTTTTTGCATTAAGCCAGGACTTGAATAGGCATGGTTTCCATGCTGAAAAGAAAAATGCGAGTAAGAGTTTTATGCCTGGAGCTGCTTGGCTCTAGGCATTTTTTTTTCGGGGGAGATAGGTTGGACGCATTATCCACTGCTTTAGCGTTATATGAATCCTTGCTGGGCAAAGATTTCTATATCACGATTGCCAAGAATGAAGACCGGCGCACACTGCATCTGGTTTTTAAGAAGGCGAATTTTCCCCATTTGCTGGGAATTACGAAACTCAATGACCTGACGAAAATTGTCGGTGCCCGAACGTCCACTCTGTACAATAAGATAAAGCGCGGTGAGATTACCTACGATTATCTGTCCGCCAGTGCTCTTTTTACCTACTGTGATG
The DNA here is from genome assembly GCA_002448495.1 of Pseudoselenomonas ruminantium. Taxonomy (GTDB): domain Bacteria; phylum Bacillota; class Negativicutes; order Selenomonadales; family Selenomonadaceae; genus Selenomonas_A; species Selenomonas_A ruminantium_I. The sequence goes on from DJYL01000142.1 coordinate 586, forward strand.
TAGGCCGCAGAATTGCGGAATTTCCCAAAATCAGCCAGCTTATTCAGGGACTGCAGGAGCGCAAGGTCATCATCAAGTTTAATCCCCGGCGGGCTGGGACGATGATTGAGGCAGATTTTTTGATTTACGTTGAAGAAAAACCGCGGATTATCTGTTTGTTTATCGTGGAGGATTATGGCAGCGAGGGAATGTATGTGCCGATGTCTTTTTTTGGCACGGAAAATGAGCGGTATTTGCGCAATCAGACCGTCTACAACGTAGTGAACGTGGAGATTGTCGATACGCCAAAAGGAAAACGGAACATATCCCCTTGCCTTTGACTTGTCAACTCCCTAATATAAGAACTGTAAGGAACTTTCTATAGCATCCCTAACCGAATACAAATGCGAAAATGACAAGATTGCAGCTATCTGCCGCCTTTAGGCGTTAGATATAATTGGGTTGTCACTTTCGCAAAGAGGCCGCCGAGGTGACAATCCGGCGGCCTTTTTGCTTTTACGAGGAGGGACAAAAATGCGACACGAACAGAAGACCACACTGAAAATCACCCGCATTGTCGGGACGACCAGCAGCGGGAAGGACAGTTATAGCTATCTGAACCTTCCCCATGTGAATCCGGAAATTGCGGACGATGACCTGCTGGAGATTGGCACCATGCTGGCGAAATTGCAGGCCCTGCCGGTGGCAAGCATCGGGCGGACGGATGCCTGCCTGCTGGCGCAGGAACATGATTAAGGGGGGATAAACCATGAAAAGCACACTGGTTATGAATTTCAAAACGAAAAATGGCAAGATTACGCCCATTTCCATCACCGAACCCAAAGCGGACCTGACCGAGGCCGAAGTCAAAGCCGCAGCCAATGAGATTGCGGTCAAGAAAGCCTTCCTCGTGGGCGGCAGTCCGCTGGTGGCCTTGGACAGGGCGTTCATCCGCACCGTGGAGGAAACCGCCCTGCCGTAAGGCGGCGGTTCGGCCACATTATGGAACAAACTATCCTCACCGCCGTTTCCGCCGTGGGCTTTCCCATTGTCGTGACCTTCTACCTCTTGACCAGCTTCCAGAAGTCGATGGACAAATTCACCGACAAGCTGGGCGAGCTTATCCAGGAACTGCGGCGGCGTGAAAAATGATGTAAAAAATAGCGGGCGGCGCTAATTGGTCAGATTGACCAGTCAGCGCCGCTCGCTTTGCGGTTGATAAAATTTCCTTGCAATCAAGGATTCCTCTACAATATACATGTTGTTAAACCTGTTGAATGGAGGAATTGCTTATGAACAAGAACACGAGCGGTACAGTTTACGGCTACATCCGTGTATCCACCGTCTCCCAACGGGATGACCGGCAGTGGATAGCACTGGCAGACTTCGGTATTCCGAAAAAATGTATCTTTGTGGACAAGCAAAGCGGCAAGGACTTTGACCGGCCAGCCTATACGAAGATGATGAAGCGCCTTGGCCACGGCGATACCTTGGTGGTAAAGAGCCTGGACAGGCTGGGGCGCAACTACGACGAAATGACCCGTCAGCTGGATATCATCACCAAAGAGAAGGAAGCCGCCATTGTGGTCATCGACCTGCCGCTTCTCGATACCCGCAATAAATACGGGGACGACCTCACGGCAAAACTCATCTCCAATCTGGTCATCCAAGTCTTTTCCTACGTGGCGGAAACAGAACGGAACATGAACCACCAGCGCACCATGGAGGGACTGGCAGCAGCCCGGGCAAGAGGCGTAACGCTGGGCAGAAAGCCCATGGAGAAACCGGCGGGCTTTCCAGCCATCTATGCACAGTGGAAAGCCGGAAAAATCTCCGCCCGCAAGGCCGCAGAGACATTAGGCGTTTCTGCGCCGACCTTCCTAAAGTGGGCCAATGCGTCAACGGACGCGTGAACGTAAAAAAATCCATGGAATCATTTACGCCCCATGGAATCCTTGATTTGCATGAAAATATCGTTGTTTTTGGTCTTATTTCGGCATTTTATCCCAAATTCCTGCTAAATCACAGAATTTTTTTACTGTTAATATAACGATGGTATTATTTACGCCCTGTACTATTAGTTTGATGCAATACTACTCGATTGCATCATTATGGAGGTGTTTCTCATGAATAAAACAGTGTTAAAATCGTTAATCGTGTTTTTTATGGTCTTGCTTATGCAATTAGGCAATCAACCCAATGCCAAGGCAGGCGATATATACATGGGGGAATATTCTAATGGACAAGTCGCCTATCTTGATACTTCATCTATCCGAACAGATAATCACTATGTACAAGGTTATCATGAGGGGGATACTTATAGCTGCTTAGTGAAAGCTGTATGGCCTAATTCTGACCAGTATGATGAAGTTTCATACGAATTTTACATTGGTCAAACTGTAGGTATAAAAAAGAATGGAAAACAAATTTATCATACAATGAAGGGGGCTCTTGATTTTTTTGATAAAAATCCTGTGGAGAAAAACTTATGGGCATTTTTCCAAAGAAAACATGAACAAGAGTGGAGCAAAATTCCTGAAAGAATACGATAAGATATATTTTTAGCGAGGAGCAACATCATAAAAAACTGGCCGTATCACACGCTACCGTTCATAATTGGATAGAAAATCCTTGGTATTTATGTCACCTGCCTAAAGATTATAAGGCGTACGAGCAAGGAAGGAGGTTATAAGGAGGCTCCCTTATAAATTGCGCTTATGGAAAAAGAATATAAAAATTCTGTAGTTGCCTTCATAGATATATTAGGTTTTAGAAAGATGGTTGATAATAGTGTGGATAACGCAGAGATATTTGATAATATTTTTCGTGCACTAGAAGTAATGAAATATCGTAAAAAAAGAAATCGTGGGACAGAACATAAAGAAGGGATGATGGTATCGATATTTTCCGATAGTATTGTCGTCTCCAATAGAGGTGGACCTATCATTGCTGACTTAGAAGAATTACTGGAAGATGTAATGTTTATACAAAATGATTTGTTAAGATACAATATAGTATGTCGAGGAGGCATATCGGTAGGGCCGTTATATCATTCAAAAAGTAAAGTTTTTGGCCCTGCATTAAACAAAGCATATGATTTAGAACGAAAGAGAGCTTGTTATCCTCGTGTTGTACTGGAGGAAGATATTTTTAAGCAGTGCGAAAAAATAGATAAATTAACATATGATGATAAAAAATAAAGCAAGTAAGTTGTAAATATCTAAGAACAGGGAAAGATGAGAAAAATAAAAACTTGTTATATGTAGATTATTTACATAAGTATGTTAATATATGCAATGAAAATGTAGAGGAGTACATAAAGAAATGCAAAAGGGAAAATAAGGATAATTATGATGTATATCAAAAATATGAGTGGATGTTGAATTATATAAAAGGTGAGGAGTGACGATGATGGATGTGTTAGGGTTATTATTATGTTTGGCAGGCTTGGTAATCGGTTTATATGCTATTGTTAAGATGGTGTTATCCCTAATAAGAAAAACTGGTGAATGTAAAAAATATTTGAAGGTGTTTGGTGCTGGTTTTGTAGTCTTTTTTGTTTCTTTAATAATACTTGGGAACAATGCGCCGGTTGAAAAGAAGGTTGAAAAAGTTGTTGAAAAAAATGTTGAAACATCAGTTCCAGTGGCGGAAAGTCAAGTTATTTCCGTAACAACGACAGAATTGCTCAACGAATATGCAAAAGATATAAAAGCAGCGAATGAAAAGTATAAGGGAAAGACATTACATGTAACGGGAGCAATACAGGATTATAAGTTTTCGGGTGATACTGTTAACTTCTTTATCGGTACCGGGGATAATGTTACCGTATTAGCAACAACAACAAAAGATGAATGTATGAAGAAAATTGGCGAAAAACCAGCTGTCGGAGTAAATATAACCCTTGAGTGTAATGATATTCATGGTGGAGATATGGAAGGAAAAATTCTTGTACAACTTCGCAAATGCAATATCATTGATTATACAGGAGGAAAACAACCTAACAATACGGAAAGTAATGTAAATACTTCTGCAAATAGTGACAATCCACTTGCTAATCAGGTAACTGGTTCAGTTAGAGAAATAAAAGCACGAGGTCAAGAATATAATAATAAAGTTGTTGTTTTAGGACCAATAAATGTTGGAAGTAATAAAATTTCTGATAAAATGTTACATGCTTATGGGACGAATGCTAATGGTAAAGCCGATACAGATGCTAGTTTTTATATAGTCTATAATGATATTCGTACAGTTAATAAAAACTCTTACGAATTAAAGGATGATGATATAATATTTGTGAAAGGAAGGTTTGTCAGTCATGATGAATCAAATTTTGGCTATGATACAGTTTATGCACAGGAAATAATATATGTTGGAAAAGTAAAATAATAGCATAAGAAGTATCGAGAGCAGAAAATTATTCTTTTGAATTAATTTCTCAAATATTGAAATAAGCAATCGAAGCACGTTGACTCCAAAGCAAAAACGTATCTTATATCAGTTGTCTTATCAGATAAAAAGTTACTATGTTTTCGTGAACGGAAAAGAAGATATGCAAAATCTCCGTTAAACTATCTGCCCCAAAAGGCAAAAGCAGGAGCTTGACCAGTCCGATTGACAAGTCAAGCTCCTGCTTTTTCGTGCATATGGTTAAGGATGGCAAACCTTGCAGGCCGCATACCCATCATTAACTGCTGCCTCCCGGGAACTATACGGAATGAAATTTTCCGGGTGCTTGATGGTGCGGCAAGTAATGTAAACTTCCCCCTTAAATATCCCAATTTCCTACATTTTCTATGTATAGTATGTTCGCGGCTGGGGCGGAAAATCCTCTTTCGTGTCGGGGACAAAATAAAAGAGCCTTGCAGGTTACCAGTCTGCAGGCTCTTTTACCGGTGTGAACTTGTGGTTGACACCTTGTTTTTGTTGTAGATATTGCCAGCAGTCTAGTGGCTGCATGGCTCTATGATAAGTTCCGCAATTTTATTGTACTATTTTCCTTAAATACTGGCAAGGGCTTTTGCGATGTCGTCACTGTGGCGGGAAAAAACAAATGTATAAGTTTTGGTTCACAATGCGCGCACATTATGAATTTTTGTGCTATACTATTCATTGCCGCGACCTCTAACCATGGTAATCCCACGGCAGCGAGGGAGGTGAAGCCCGTGGTTGATAACCCACTCTTTTCGTTTGTCGTAGGTATCGCCAGTAGTCTTGTGGCTGCATGGCTCTACGACATGATACGCCATAGCGGCAAACACTAAACTTGTCGGAAGTCCGGCCCCACCAATCGGACGGATGACGCAAAAACGCGCCAGTGCATCACAGCATTGGCGCGTATCTTTTTGTAGGCAAAAATAAAAGAGTCTCACAGGTCACCATCCCGAAGACTCTCCTACCGGTGTAAACTCGTGGTCTACCCCTCTTTTTCGTTTGTAGGTTAATTATACCATTTCCGTTATATACTAGCAAGAAATTTTACGCAAAATTTCTAAGGATGACAAACCTTGCAGGCCACATAGCCGTCATTAATTGCTGCCTCCCGAGAACTGTACGGAATGAAATTTTCCGGGTGCTTGATGGTGCGGCAGGTGCTGTAATGAAACTTCATGGAACGCGGATTGGCCAGATAATCCGTGGCCATGGCAGGTGTAGCCACCATCAGCGAAAAGGCCGCCAAGGTAGCTAAGGCGATTTTCTTTACCAATGTAAACTCCCCCTTAAAAATCCCAATTTCCTACATTTTCTCTGTATAGTATGTTCGCGGTTTTTGCGGGAAATCCTCTTTCGTGTCTGTGCTGACGTGGACAGCATTGCTGTCCACCAAAAGCAACGGACACTCGTAACCTGTGACCGCTTGTGCCCGGGCAGGTCTGTGGGGCGGAATGACTAAGGCTGCAGGGAGGAAAACTCCTACCTGTGCGGAAACAGTGCGAAGACTTGAGCACCCGCACAGGCAGGAGCTTGACGACCGAAATGCCGCAGGAACGAAGCCGCGCTGTCCTGCTCCGCCTGACTGGTCAATTTTGCACTTACAGGATAACCGAACCAGTTTCTTCCTATATATGCACCATCAATAACAACGGAAAGTGTCTGCTGCGAAGTGGACGGTTTTCCGTCCACCCGAGCAGACGGACACAAACCCATACGCATGAACGACAAGCAGGCTGCAGGTAGCCCATGAGGTCACACCAAGGCACTGCGGGCAGGTGGTATGGCGGCGCGAGCTATCCCGCTCCGCTCTCGCTGGCCGCCATAGTCGCCCCGACCGCAGGGAGGGCTGCCAAGCCCCCTGTCCCCCTATCTTGCGGCACATTATTCCCCACCTGACCGAGGAGCCACAGCACCGCAGGGCAGGAAATCGGGGGAAAGAGGGTAGGCCCCGCTCGTCGGGGCCGTAGGGGGAAAGGGGGCGGAGAGTGGACGCACACGCGTCCACGTGCAGAGACGGCCACCTGCCCGCAGTGCCGCCCGCCAATATACAGAGAACTACCGACAACGCCACGGCCTGCGGATGCCGGATTGTACCTTGCGGGAGGTGCAAGGCACGTCCCGCCACACAAACCTTACGCATTATCCTTTTGAAACATGTTTACCTAAATCAAGATTGACTGGTCAAGTAAGCAGGTGTCTGTGGCGACGTGGACTGGATATGCTGGACTGCGCAGGCAGGCCAGCATTCCTGTCCACCCAAGCCAACGGACACCCGTTGCCTGTTGCTTTTATGTGCGGGGCGGTCTGTACGGCTAAGTGACCGAGTGCCGGAGGGAGGATGGCTCTGTGCTGGTGGTACGTCAGTGCATGGCCATCCGGAAGGAGAAACGAGGGAATGCAGCCGTACAGTCCGCCCCCGCCTGACAGTGGTGCTTCTTGTGTTGTGGGATAAGGGCGGGGCGCGTTGTTCTCCGTGTGACGTGGACGCTGTCGTCCGTGGCGGTCGAAGGTCGTCATGGTTGCCAGCGTCCACCAAAGCAGAGAACGCCGCCTGGGCGGGCAACCCCAAAAAATCTCCAATAAAAAACTGACCCGTCACTTGACGAGTCAGCTATGAAAACCTTTCCTGATACCCAAAAATGTAGTGCCAATGTAGAGCCACTAGCCTATTATATGGTGGAAAACTATAAAAATTTACGCAAGGCAAAATCCCTTACCCCTTGATTTATAAGGGGTTACGATAAGTTGTATAACGAGGTAAAACCGTAATAATTGACAGGCTTGTCAAACGCTGCGGAAAAACACGACCAGCCCCCTCGGGCTTTGTGCGCAGCATAATGAGGTGTATATTGACAAATGTTCAATCAAGGTTTACTCTATATATTAGAAAAAAATTAGAGTATTGAGGAAAGGCGGAGCAATGGAGAATAATCGGCGGAAAGGGCGTAGCAGAGGGGAGAAAAATTTAACATGGCTGGCTGTAGCCGCACTGCTTATGGCCTTGTTTTGCATGGTGAATCTCTTTTGTGATGATGAGGCAGATTATCAGGCAATGCCGTCACCACCGCCAATGGTTATGGCGGCGGACAATGGAGAAGACGGGCCGCGTATCGTAGGCGGTTTTGTGCCTGAGCGGCATAATCCGCCGGAGATACATAAGAACGAAACGGTTTTTTTGAGCTGGGAGTTCATCAATAGTTTGTTTGCGCTGATTCTGGTGTTTGAATTTATTGTGATGCCGATTTTGATGTGGTTGTGGTTTGGCAAAAAGAAAGAACCCTCGCCGTAAAAAGCGAAGGTTCTTTTTTTATTCGAGTTCTTCCGGGCCGCCGTCCGGGTCTTCGGTGAGTTTGTGCTGCCCAAGCATCGTGGTCAGGGTTTCACGGTTAAAGCTATAGGTGAAGCTGGCGAAATCCTGTTCCGGATTGTAGCGGCTGGAAGGGGCGTTCAAGAGCCCGCAGATGGTATCGTAGAGCATGTCGTTGGTAAAGTAACGGTGCTGATGCTCATAGAGCGCCGCCGTATGGCGGGGCATGGTTTCCTGATACTGCGGGGAAATGTAGACCCAGAAGGGAATCCGCACCATGTCGAAGCTGAATACATCGGGATTATGGGAGATTTCCAAATTTTCGCCGTGGTCGGAGAAGTAGACCATAGCCTGCAGATTGAGGTGCTTTTGCGCATAGTCGTAAATCTGGCTCACCACATAATCGGTGTAGAGAATGCTGTTGGCATAGGAGGGCGTCGAGGTAGCCTGGGAATCTTCTTCCATTGTCTGGAATTTGTCAAAGGAAGCGGGGTAGCGGTTGTTGTAATAGATATGGCTGCCCATGATATGCAGGACGATAAAATTATTTTTGGATGGGTCGAGCTGGTGCAGATAGGGCAGCAAAGCCTCGTCATATTTATCGGTGAAGGTATAGGAATCGTCTGTCCATGTGGCATGGTCTGCGGTTTTGGCGACCAAGGTGATGGCACTGTCGTACTGGCCGTAACGTCCCTGATTGCTGAACCACCAGGTTTCATAACCGGCTTTTTTGGCAACGTCGATAATGGAGGCCGATTCAAAGAATTCCTTGCCGTTGTACTGGCTCTGCTCCGTAAGCGCCCGCTGCAAAACGGGAACGGTCTGCGACCATGAGGAATAAGCGTTGGTATAGCGGATAAAGCCGGGGGCATTGCTGCTCAGCTTTTCACTGAGCCAAGGGGTATTTTCAAAGGGAAATTCCGGTGTATAGGCTTTCATGTAATTGCGTGAAGCCGATTCCCCGATAATCAGGATGACGGTGCCGGGAGCTTTGGCTGCCAGTGTGTTTTCTGCATCGATAATCAAACTGCTGAACCGTTCGTCATGTCCTGTACTGTACTCCTGTGTCTGGGTAACATAAGTGGTTACATCTTCCCATAACTCGGCAAAGGAGGTTTGAGGAAGGTAGAAACTATGCGCCCAAAGAGAAAGGAAAGTCAGCAGCCCCAGCGTGGAAAGCCGCAAGGCACTGGCCTCATAGTCTTCTGTGAGCCGGGCAAAGTGAAGGTGCGCCCGGTAGGCAAGGTAGATAAAGAGCGCAAAGCCGGCAATGATGAGGAGGGTGGGGAAAAGCCCCAGATTGGACTGGATGAAGTCAATGCTTTCATTGTAATTGGTCAGGTACAGGGCCATCAGGGAGGCCGGCGTCAGGCAGTGCCAAAAGAGACAATAGTAGACCCATTGGATAAAGGGAATCGCAAGTCCTGCAAAGTTCAGCAGTGCCATGAAGAAGGAACTTATCTTTATATGGCCGAGACGGGAAAGGACGCTTTCAATGCTCATGAATAGTATAAAAGCAGCGGTTCCCACCACGAAGTCGAAACAGATTTTTGACTGATACCAGCCAGTGTTATAGGTCCAAGCATAGAGCAGCGGGAAGGTCATGCTCCAGCCCAGACTGGTCAGCAGATTGGGCAGTGCTGCCCGGCTGAAGATGGATACCCGCGTAGCGTACTGAACCAGTATCAAAGCTGCGATAACCGGTATGAGAATGGGCATAAAATATTTTGCGCCCATATCCTGCCCAATGTCGATGTAAAAAGCGATAAGACAGCAGAAATAGCTGGCCGCTGCTGCAAGGCGGCGGATAAA
>DJYL01000142.1:10249-13401 GCA_002448495.1 Pseudoselenomonas ruminantium
AGAAAAAAGGACAGATGTCCGAAAAATAAAAGATTTTCAGAATAAAATCATTTAAATTCTGTATTGTGAAATAGTTTGACACTTGACTTTTTGACTAAAATCGCTTAAAATGGTAAGCGTAAAAATTTAGAAATGAGGGAGTTTTTATGGACAAAAAAGATTCATTGCGTTTGGAGAATCAGCTTTGTTTCCCCTTGTATGCCTGCGCCCGGGAAGTCGTTAAGGCATACCGTCCCCATCTCGATGCTTTGGGGCTCACGTACACCCAGTACATTTCCATGATGGTCCTTTGGGAAGAGGGCAAGGTAAGTGTACGGGATTTGGGCCGGAAGCTGCATCTGGATTCGGGAACACTCACGCCGCTTCTGAAAAAGCTGGAAAGCAAGGGATATCTGAAGCGGGAGCGCTCTACGGTGGATGAACGGGTGGTTATTGCCTGCATTACGGAGGAAGGCCGTAAGCTGAAGCGGGCAGCAGCCAAGATTCCGCAGGCCATGGCCAAGGAAATCACGGATTTCCCCATGGAAGATGCTCAGGAACTCTATCGTCTGCTCTACAAGTTGATTGGGCTTTTGGAAGTCTGCAACAGCCAGCAGGATGAAAAAAAATAAATTGATGGTAAAGCGGCAGAATCTAAGGATTCTGTCGTTTTTTTATGCAGAAAAACACTTACCCGTAATTTTTGCCGTTGCGTAAAGGGAGGTAATTTGCTACAATATATACCGTTACGACAATAAATAACCACAAGATGTAGAGGGGGCGTGAGGGATTACCGCAATATAGCGGTATCCATAGAATATGAATTTAAAAACAGTTACGAAGCGTTCCGGCCATACGGTGCCTTATAATCGGGAAAAAATCTACAATGCCATTTTGGGCGCCAATAAAGATGCCGGCAAGAAGATGACGGAAAAAGACGTGGACGAAGTTACCAGTCAGGTGGAATGGGATATTCAGGACCGGGAAAATGTCAGCGTTGAGGAAATTCAGGATATCGTGGAACAGGAACTCATGAAGTATGATTTCTATGATATTGCGAAAAAATACATTACCTATCGCCAGAAACATGCGGAGCGCCGTATTGCGCAGAAACATCTCATGTCTTCCTATAAGGATATTTTCTTTGCTGATGCCGTGGATGTGGATTCCAAGCGTGATAATGCCAATATCAATACGGATGCTTCTATGGGCATTATGCTGAAATTAGGCGCTGAGGGTGCCAAGCATTTTGTGGATAACTATGTGCTCACCGATGAGTTCCGGGAAGCGGATAAGGAGAACTGGATTCATATTCACGACAAGGATTTCTCCCTGATTACGTTTAACTGCTGTCAGATTGACCTCCTAAAGCTTTTTAAGGGCGGTTTTTCCACGGGGCATGGCTTCCTGCGTGAGCCGAATTCCATCCGTTCTTATGCGTCGCTGGCGGCGATTGCCATTCAGTCCAACCAGAATGATATGTTTGGCGGTCAGGCCATCAACGCTTTTGACTATGCTATGGCAGACGGTGTGCGCAAGTCCTTCCGCAAGGCCGTTATCAGTGAAGCACATAAGGCCTTGATGTATCAATTTGATGACCATGAATTTGGTACAGAGAAAGAATTTAAGGCGGTCTTTAAGCCTGCCATGGATTTTTCTGCCTGCAGCTATACGGAAGATAAAGAAGGTGCACGGGCTGCTGAATCGGTGCAGGCCATAAAGAAGGCATTGGAAACGGTGCTGACGGATTCTTATAAACTGCCTGCTGATGAAGCGGAGCGTCTGGCTCGCAACATTTATCGTCTGTCTTGTGCGGATGTGGTAGAAGAAACCCATCAGGCCATGGAAGCCATGATTCATAATTTCAATACCCTGCACAGCCGTGCCGGTGCGCAGGTGCCGTTCAGCTCGCTGAACTACGGCATGGATACAAGTCCTGAGGGAAGACTTGCCACCCGTGAGGTATTGAATGCCATTTGGTCTGGTCTGGGCAATGGGGAAACGCCGATTTTCCCGATTTCCGTATTCCAGTTGAAGGCCGGGGTCAACTACAATCCCGAAGACCCCAATTACGATTTGTTCCAGCAGGCCTGCAAGGTCAGTGCCAAGCGTCTGTTCCCGAACTTCGTGAATATCGATGCTCCTTACAATCTGCAATACTATAAGCCGGGGGATTATAATTCCACGGTAGCTACGATGGGCTGCCGTACCCGCGTGATGAGCAATATCAATGGCCCGGAAGAATCCGGCAGCCGGGGAAATTTCTCCTTTACGACCATCAATCTGCCCAAGCTGGCTTTGGAAGCCAAGGGGAATATGGAAAAGTTCTGGCAGCTTTTTGACAAGTACATCAACATCAGCCATGATTATATCCTGTCCCGACTGGCTGTGATTGAGGAAAAGCATGTTTATAACTATCCGTTCCTTATGGGGCAGGGAGTCTGGATGGACAGCGAAAAACTGCGTCCCGATGACAGCATCAAGGAAGTGCTGAAACATGCTTCCTATTCTGTGGGCTTCTGCGGTCTGGCAGAATGCTTGAAGGCACTTACGGGCAAGCATCATGGTGAAAGCGCCGAGGCACAGGAACTGGGGCTTAAAATTGTCGGTCACCTGCGGGAGCGCATGGACAAATACACGGAAGAAGAACATATGAACTGGTCCTGTTTTGGTACGCCGGCAGAATCCACCGCCGGTCAGTTCCAGCGGGCCAACCGCAAGGTTTATGGCGTGATTGAGGGAGTTACGGACAGGGATTATATGACCAACAGCTCCCATGTGCCGGTTTATTATCCCATCAAGGCCATAGACAAGATTCGCATTGAAGCGCCTTATCATGCTTTGGAGAATGCGGGGCATATCGCCTATATCGAAATGGACGGCGACCCCACGAAGAATGTAAAGGCTTTTGAACGTCTGGTGCGGGCTATGCACGATGCGGATATGGGGTATTTCTCCATCAATCATCCGGTAGACCGCGACCCGGTGTGTGGGTATACGGGGCTGATTGAGAATGAGTGTCCGCATTGCCATCGGAAAGAGGTGGAGACGGGGCGGTTCACGATTAAACGCATGAAGTAAGGCTCGGTTTACATCGATATACTAAGACGCCCGGCGGCTGATAATACTTTTCCTTCGCCATAGACAGGCTTGTCAAAAGCTGCGGAAAAGCA
>DJYL01000142.1:13557-14986 GCA_002448495.1 Pseudoselenomonas ruminantium
GTCAAAAGCTGCGGAAAAACATCATCAGCGCCCGCGCTTACTGTAACCTGTATTGCAGATTTTTTCATGCTGTGCTAAAAATGAGGAGGGGTGGGGCAGTAGTGGCTTTCGGAAGCGTTTGGCAAGCTTGTCTAAGCGGACGAAAGTTACTACTGCCCCGTCCTTCCGGTCTTGTGTATCGAATGAATAGTACATAGGCGTGAATTTTTCTGTTAAAAATAGAAGGAAATTGTAATTAATGGTGGAAAATATTTATGAATAAAAGCTGTAAAGTGTTGCATAATTTCTAAATTTTTGTTATGGTTGTATAACGTATAGACTAGGTGGCGATAATATGGCTGGAAGTCGGGAAGAAAATTTTTATCTGGCGGCGATGCTGCGGTGTCCGGGGATTGGTTGTCGTTATTTGCGGCAGTTGTTGGAAGTTCTGGGAAGTGCTGAGGCTGTCTGGCGGGCGGATAGGGATGTTTTGACGGCGACAAGGATTTTATCGCCGCGGCTTTCTGAACGGCTGGCAGATTTTTGCCGTCAGCATGAGGCTGTGCCGGAGGAAATAAAAACAGTCTGTGAAAAGAAGCTGATTTCTACTGTATCTATAATGGAAGAAAACTATCCGGAAGTGCTTAGGGAAATCTATGCTCCACCGGTGATTCTCTACTATACGGGAACATTGGTGCCGGATGCCCGGCGGGTAGCTATGGTGGGAGCGCGGAAGTTCTCCGGCTATGGAGAGGCAACGGCTTTGGATTTTGGCGAAAAATTAGCCGCTGCAGGGCTGACTGTGGTCAGCGGTGCGGCAAGGGGCATAGATACCTTTTCCCATCTGGGGGCGCTCAAAACAGGGCGTACAGTCGCGGTCTTGGGCTGTGGTGTGGATATCGCCTATCCGTCTGAGAATCGGAAGCTGCTTTATGATATTGCCGATAGTGGCGGTGCGGTTGTTTCCGAATATGAGCCGGGGACACGCCCGCTGCCGGCGTATTTTCCTGCCCGCAATCGTATAATCAGCGGGCTGGCCGAAGGTACGTTGGTGGTGGAAGCCGCTGCCCGTTCCGGTTCGTTGATTACGGCGGAGATGGCGCTTTCGGCAGGGCGGGATGTATATGCTGTGCCCGGCAGCATTTATGCACCGGGCTGTGCCGGCTGCAATCATCTTATTCAGCAGGGGGCAAAGCTGGTTACTGTGCCTGATGATGTGCTGGAGGAGCTTCGGATTGCTCCGTTGACACCGTCGGTTAAAACGGCGTTAAAACTTACGGTGGAGGAACAGTCCATTTATCAGGTGCTGTCTTTTGAACATGCTTTGACTCTGGATGAAATCCTGAACAGCCTGCCTGATGGTGAAATAGCAAATTTATCCTATCTGCTTCTGCAAATGGAGCTCAAGGGGATTGTGATAGAAAATGAGCTGCACGCTTTCCGGCGTGCC
>DJYL01000124.1 GCA_002448495.1 Pseudoselenomonas ruminantium
TGCGAAATGCAGATTTCTCCGGAGGGGGAAGTCACCAGCTATGAGATTATTCCCACGGTGATTCATGTTTACCGCCGTCTGACCTACAATATTGTCAACAAGGTGCTTGTGGACAAGGCAGAACCGTTTGTTTCCGATAATGCGGATATTCTGCCGATGCTGGAAACGCTGGCCGAGCTGCGCCATGCCTTGAAAGCCAAACGCCACCGCCGCGGCTCCATTGATTTTGATTTGCCGGAAGTCAAGGTCAAGCTCGATGAAAAGGGGCATCCCGTGGCGCTCATCAAGCGTGAGGGGAGTCTTGCCGAGTCGATTATCGAGGAATGTATGCTGGCAGCCAATGAAACGGTGGCCCGTCATATGGACACGAAGAATCTGCCCTTTATGTATCGCGTTCACGAACAGCCGAGCGAGGAGAAAATCGAGCGGCTGAACAATTTGCTGGCGGCCTTTGGCCTGTTCGTCAAGCAGGACGAGCAGGGGCATATCCAGCCCATGGACGTGCAAAAGGTACTGGCAAAGGTCGAAGGCCGTCCGGAAGAACGGATTATCAGTACGGTATCTTTGCGCTCCATGCAGCAGGCGCGTTACAGTGAGCAGAGTCTGGGGCATTTTGGGCTGGCAGCCCGCTACTATACGCACTTTACGTCACCGATTCGCCGCTATCCGGATCTCATTGTGCACCGTCTTTTGCGGGAAACCTTTGCCACGGGTAGTCTGCCTGTAGAGCGTCAGGCAAAACTCAGGACTGTATTGCCGGAGATTGCCGACCATACTTCCCAAAGGGAGCGTGTCGCTATCGAGGCAGAACGCGAAACCACGGACATGAAGAAAATCGAGTATATGGCGCAGTTCGTGGGCGAGGAATTCACCGGCGTGATCAGCGGTGTTACCGCCTTTGGTATCTTTGTGGAACTCGATAATGGCGTGGAAGGTCTGGTTCATGTTTCCACCATGACCAACGATTATTATGAATATGTGGAAGAACAATATGCAATGATTGGTGAGCGCACCCGCACGCGGTATCGTCTGGGTGACGAGGTGGAGGTAATCCTGGCGCGCACCAATGTGGAGGAACGGAATTTGGATTTTGTGTTAAAAGACAACGGCCAGTATGTGCCGGAGCGCCCTGTACAGAAGGGCAATAACAGCAGCAAAGGGGAAAGAAAGCCCAAGACTCCCCCAAAAAAGAAAAAACTGCTGCTGGAAGATGAACTGATTGCGGAACCCATGCTGACGGAGGAAGAAATTAAGCAGAAGGAACATAAACCGAGAAAACATAATGGGCATAAAAAGCGCGGTGCATCCGGGGAAAAACTGTCTCATATGGATAAACGCGAAGGCGAAGGCAAGAGGCCCAAGGCTGACCGCAGCCGCCGTCAGGGCAAGGCGGAACGTGCCGACCGGGAAAGCCGCATGGGCGCAGGCTCCTTCCGGGGTGAGAACCATCGCAACCGTGAGGAGCGCCGCAGCGACAAAGAGGCTGGTTACCATCGCGTGTACGTGACGGGGCTTAACAGTGCCGTCTGGCCGGACCCTCCCGGATACCATGAAAAGAAAGAGCGGGAAATGGCGGCGGCAGCAGCTAAAGTGGAAAAGGAAAAGTCCAAGAAATCCCGCGGTGCGCGCCGTCCCCGTCCGCATCGCAAGACCGAGGGCGGTACGGCAAACAGCAAATAATGAGGTGATGAAATGGGCAAGAAAAATATCGGCATGAAGGTGGTCTGTGAAAACCGCAAGGCGCGCCATGACTACTTCATACACGAGACCTTTGAGACGGGGCTTGCCCTCGTGGGGACAGAGGTAAAGTCCCTGCGTGCAGGCAAGGCCAACCTCAAGGATAGCTATGCCATGATTAAGGATGGGGAAATTTTTGTGGAAAATATGCACGTTTCCCCCTATGACCAAGGCAATATCTTTAACCATGACCCGCTGCGGAAAAGAAAACTTTTGCTGCATAAGAGTGAAATCGTCAAACTCTTTGCCAAGACAAGGGAAAAAGGCTTCACGCTGGTACCGCTGAAAATCTACTTCAAGAACGGCAAGGCCAAGCTGGAACTGGCACTGGCCTCCGGCAAGCACAACTACGACAAGCGGCAGGACCTCCATGAAAAGGCCGCCAAGCGGGAAGTGGAACGGGCGTTAAAGGACAGACAGCGTTATTGACGATTGGCTGTAATATTGTAAAGTACCTGCCTTTGATGTATAATAGGCAGGTACTTTTAATTTTGAAGGGGAATAATTTTATGAATGAGAATAGCAACTTGAAGCGGGGGCTGAAGAACCGTCACTTACAAATGATTGCTTTGGGCGGGGCTATCGGCACAGGACTTTTTTATGGTTCAGCCTCGACCATTGCGCTGGCGGGGCCGGCGGTGATGCTGGCGTATTTAATCGGCGGCATTATGATTTTTTTCATCATGCGGATGCTGGGCGAAATGGCCGTGGATGAACCGGTGTCGGGGTCGTTCAGTCATTATGCGACGAAGTATTGGGGTAGGTTTCCCGGCTTTATGTCCGGCTGGAATTATTGGTTTAACTATGTGCTGGTATCTATGGCCGAGCTTACGGCGGTGGGCATTTATATGCAGTTCTGGTTTCCGGATTTGCCGCAGTGGATTGCGGCGCTTATCTGTCTGGTGGCCATTACGGCGCTAAACCTTATCAATGTGCGCTTGTACGGGGAAACGGAATTTTGGATGGCGCTGATTAAGATTACCGCCATTGTGCTGATGATTGTGCTGGGGGTCTATATCCTGCTCGGCAGTCCGCAGCCTTTTCCCGATAACCTCAGCAATCTTTGGTCATACGGCGGCTTTTTGCCCAATGGTGTATGGGGGCTGGCGCTGGCCATCGCGGTGGTCATGTTCTCTTTTGGCGGCATTGAGCTTATCGGCATTACCGCCGGGGAGGCGGAAAATCCCGACAAGACTATCCCGCAGGCAATCAATCAGGTTATCTGGCGTATTCTCATCTTCTATGTGGGCACAATGGTGGTGCTCATGGCGCTCTGGCCCTGGAAAGAAGTGGGCATGGAAGCCAGCCCTTTTGTGCAGATTTTCATGAGCGTGGGCATTCCGGCGGCGGCGCATATCCTCAATTTCGTGGTGCTGACGGCGGCAGTGTCGGTGTATAATTCGGCCATCTACAGCAACAGCCGTATGCTCTATGGTCTGGCGGCAAAAAATGAGGCGCCGAAGTTCTTAGGTGAGCTTTCCCGCCGTGGCGTGCCTGTGCGCGGTATTTTCGTTTCCTCGGGCATAACGCTTATCTGTGTGGCGCTGAACTACTTTTTTCCGGGAAAGATTTTTATGCTGCTGATGTCCATTGCGACTATCGCGGCGACCATCAGCTGGCTGACGATTGTCATCACCCATCTGAAATTCCGGGCCTATTGCAAGGCGCAGGGGAAGGAAACAAAGTTCAAATCGCCGTTTTATCCCTTCATCAACTATCTGTGTATCGCGTTCCTGCTGAGTATCTGGGTGCTGATGACCCAGATTGAGGGCATGGATTTGGCGGTATATATCCTGCCGGCATGGCTTTTGTGCTTATGGCTGGGCTTTAAGTATCAGAATAAAACGCCGAAATATTAACTTAAAAGACCTTGCTGCCTTCTTTCGCAGCGTTTGACAAGCTTGTCCAAGCGAAGAAAGAAGGAAGCAAGGTCTTTTTGCAGGCATTATCCTTTAGGACGTATATTGACGAATACATCGTAAAAAGCCGTTCCCAAGGCTCCTGTAGCCAGTGTTCCTAAATCTGTGGACAATCCCTTGTACAGCTTGTTCAGACCGCCATAAATACTGGCTCCCTGAATGCTCATTATAATATCCGGTGCCAAGTCTTCACGAAAATTGACCGTTACCGTGACACTGCCTTCATCATTCCAAAGGATTGCAGGGTGTTTATCCTGTAGATGCAGTTTCTGGCCTGCTGACGGATGAATAGAGACCTGCGGATATTCCGGCAAATTGGGGAGCAGTGGGTGACTCTGACTGTTGATATGTTGCTGCGCATGAGGGGTAAGCAGGTGAAAAGGATATTTTTTGTTGGGGAGCAGCTGGCAGAATTTATCCGGCAGCTGGCAGCAGTGGAATTTGCCGTCAGCCGTGGTAAATTTTCCATCCTGCCATAGTGGTGCGGGGGGGCGGAAACGGGCAGGACCCTGATAAAGGTCCTGCCATTTTTTTATGTGCAGCATTTCGCAGATTTCCGGCGTAAATTCTGCGGTAATCAATTCTTCATCACTGAGATGCGCCGGAAAGGTACTGGTGCCGGGGGCTAATTCGTTCAGCCGGTTGGTCAGCAGGCGGGCGATATCGATATCGCTCTTTGCTTCTCCGCGGGGAGGAATGGCAGGTTCATTGATGCCCAGACGATGGATAAAATAACTGCCGATGATATCCAGTGACTCAAATTCGGTGGTAACGGGCAGAAAAATATCGGCCATTTGGGCGGAATGCGTCATAAATTTATCTGCAACGACCACGCACTCTAGCTGTGACCAAAGTTTATGCAGTTCGGTAAGGCCTGCGTCCTGGCGCAGGATATTCCGTCCGGCTATCCAAAGAAATTTTATGGGGGGATTATGAAGTGTTTTTAGGCTGTGGGCAAAGTTATTGATATCGACAAAGCGGGTATCGGGGCGTTCCAGCATGAACTTAAACGGGAGTGTATCCACCAATCTGGTATCGGCAAAGTTTACGCCGCCGCCGGGAACGCCGATATTGCCCGTAAGCATAGCGAGGGCATCGATAAGACGGATGGTCAGACCGCTTTGCACATGACGCTGCAGGCCGTAGCCGCACCAGATATGGGCAGGATGATTTTGTGCCAGCAAATCCGCCAAAAAAGCGACGGCCTTGGCGGACATTCCGGCGGCATCCAACAGTCGGTCAGCAGGGCTTTTTTTGACTGCGGCAAGGAGTTCGTCCGCACCAGTGACCTGATGGCTGTTATAAGAAAGCCGGTTATCCTGTGCAAGTTTTTGCAGCAGCAGGACTGCTAAAGCTGTATCGCCTCCGGGGCGCAGTTCAAAATAGTAGTCTGCCTTGCGGGCGGTTTCGGTGTACACCGGGTCGATAACCACGATTTTTGCCCCACGTTCTTTGGCGGCATAAATCATGGGCATGGTGTGGATAGAGGTCCATGCGGGATTGACACCCCAGAGTATAATCAGGCGGGATTCCCGCAGCTGACGGATATCGCAGGTGATATTGTCGCCAAAGTCCAGCCTTTGGGCATCAAGGCCGGAGGAAAAACAGGGGGTGCCGATGGTCTGTGTAGTTGCGCCCAAGCCATTGAACATTCCCTCGACGGCAAAGTGCAGAAGTCCGAAGTTTCCGGAATACTTATTAAGACACAGGGGGAGCATAGAGTTATAGCGCGCTTTTAGGGAAAGAATTTTTTGGGCAATGGTATCAATGGCTTCTTCCCAAGAAATTTGCTGCCAGTTGCCGGAACCGCGCCCATGTTGTTTTTGCGGGTAAAGAATTCGTCTGGGGTGGTAAACCGTGGACAGAATATTTTCCCGCTTGCTGCAGAGCCGCGCAGAAGCACCATCACTCGTATCACCGGTTATGTATTCGATTTTGCCGCCACGGGTGTAGGCCAGCATGGGGCAGGCATCGTAACAGTTGCGGGGGCAGATATGACGGGTTACCTGATAATTGCCATGAAAAAACATGGAATACTCCTTTCGCGGGATGTTTATTCTTTAGCCTGCAGGCTAAGAGCGGCTTGCGGACAGTTATTGACACAAAGGCCGCAGCCGGTACACTTTATCGGATTGAAGAAAAGCCGGGGACCGTTTGCCTCCTGACCGATGGACAGAGCTTTTTCAGGGCAGAGCATGCTGCAAAGGCCGCAGGCTGTACACGTTTTGGCAAGGGAAAGCCGGGGAAAAATCCCGCTGGGAGAAATGTTTTGCCTGTTGAGCCATATTACAGGGTCAAAAGCATATTGCTGGTTTGTCTGTGAACGGGCGAATTCGGCAGCACTTTCGGACGCTGCGTGAAACAGGGACTGGAAAAAGGAACGGCGGCCAACCTGTTGGGAAGCAGATGCAGCTTCTTTGACATGAACAAGTTTTATCGGTGTTTTATTTGCTTCCTGCAGGGCTGCATTGCAGGCTTCGATTTCGCGGGCAAGCCAATCGGCAACTGCGGGATTGCACTGCCGGCAGCGGCTGGTGTCAATGGACAACGGCTTTTTTTCAGCCAATGCCCATAGCAGGCGGCGGTTTAAGGCACCTAAACAGGGCATGGCATGGGGGACGACTTTCTGGCACATCAATACTTGTGGGGAAAGATTCTGGACAGCTGTAAGTTCAGCATCGTAGTCTACGCTGCTTTGAATGGCTCCGGTGGGACAGATGGCGGTACACAGTCCGCAGTTATCGCATTTTTCACCGTCAATAACGCGGTTATTGATGGCCTGTCGGGGGCAGATTGCCTGACAACGGCTGCAGGAGATGTTGGTGTAGTGGAATAAGCAGCGGTTCAAATCAACATTGCGCATAGCCATGGGCTTAATGCTCTCCGAGCTGTGTTAAAAGGGCGCGGCAGCCTTTATCGACATCCTGATAAGTTACCTCAAAATTTCCGGTGTACCAAGGGTCGGCAACTTCGCGGTTTTCACCGGCAAAGCTTAATAGGAGACGGCATTTTCTCTTTGGGTCGTCATTGGTCAGGCGCATGAGATCCCGCATATTTTCATCATCCATAGCGATGATATGGTCATATTCTTCATAATCGGCCCGCTGAATCTGGCGGGCTTTTCGCTTGCTGAAGGGAATATTATGGGCCAACAGAACTGCCTTGGTGCCGGGATGCGTGTCACTGCCGATTTCATCGGTACGGCAGGCTTTTGAATCAATGATGATTTCCTGCTCCCTCCCCGCATGGTGTACAAGCTCCTTCATTACAAACTCGGCCATTGTTGACCTGCAAATATTGCCGTGGCAGACGAATAAGATTTTTATCATCACTTAAAAACTCCTTAATCTCTTGAATGATTTTGTTCTTATTATAACATTGAAATAAGGGCTGAGCCATAACGGTCAGCCCCTATCGGTGTATATTTTTATTCGACATGCATATCTACAGCTGTCTTATGCATAGATTGAAGCATTAGCATGACGGTAGTGGCACCGGGATCCTGATGGCCGATGCTGCGCTGCCCAATATAGGCCGCTCTGCCTTTGCTGGCCTGAATGGTTTTGGTGAATTCTACGCCTTTTTCGGCAGCCTCTGCTCCTGCAAGGAAAATCTCTGGCAGGCTTTTGCCTTCTTCCAAAGTTTCCTGCATTGCGCGGGAGGCAGGAAACAAAGCATCCAGCATGGTTTTTTCGCCTTCTGTGCTTTGTCCAATCTGGGAAACACCCATCGTTCCTTCCTCAAACGCCAACACCCAATTAGCTGCTTCCATGAAGGTATTGTTCTTATTGGACAGGCTGGCCTGCAGGAAAAATTTGCCGAATAATGGACCGGCAGAACCGCCTATTTCGGTGATACAGCACATGCCTACATGGTGCATAATTTCTCCAAGGTCATCATGGTCTGCAGAAAACTCAGGCAAATCCTTGAGGATGATGTGGGAAAATCTGGCCATATTGGTGCCGTGATCTCCATCGCCTATGGCATTATCCAGATGGTTTAAGTATTCTTCATGCTCAATGATGTTGTGGCTTATGGCTTCAAAGGCTGCAAGCATGAATTCTTTTCCGGTCATATTGCAATCCCCCCCTCAACGCCTGATGACAGATGTTACCGCTGCTGCATCATAAAGTGCTTTCAGGTGTGGGTCAAGCCGCATAAGGCTTATCGAAAAACCGCCCATTTCCAAAGAGGTCATAAAGTTGCCAATCATGGTGTCATAAATCTTGATGCCATGTTCAGCCAGATAGTCATGAATGCACTGGTTGATTACATATAGTTCCATGGGGGGCGTTCCGCCTAAACCGTTGATGAGAACGACCACTTCGCTGTTCTCGTAATTGCAGTCCAGAAGAATCAGCTCCAGCATTTGATGCACCGTATCTTTTGCACTCATCATATCGCAGCGCAAAACGCCCGGTTCGCCATGCAGCCCCATGCCGATTTCCATTTCGGTTTCGCCCAGTTCAAAACTGGGTTCTCCATCAGAGGGGATAATGCAGGGACGACAGGCAACACCAATGGTTCTAAGACCGGAAGCGGCCCATTCAGCAACTTCTTTTACCCGGTAAAGGTCAGAACCCATTTCTGCTTCGGCACCGGCGATTTTCATGACCAGCGCCACACCGGCCAAACCGCGGCGTCCTACGGATTTTGTCTTTTGGGTGGCGACATCATCGGCAATGATGACGGATTCTACAGCGATGTTCTCCATCTGTGCCATTTCCATGGCCATGCGGAAATTTAGTACATCACCCGTATAGTTTACAATTATGCAAAGCACGCCTGCTTCGGTCTGTACTTCCTTGATTCCTTTGAGAAGCATGTCCGGAGTGGGTGAGGAAAAAAGCTTGCCGGGAATACCCGCGTCGAGCATTCCATATCCTACATAGCCATTAGGCGCTGGTTCATGACCACTGCCACAGCCGAAAACCAGGGCTACTCTGTCTGTCTTTTTATTCTGTCTGACCATGATGTTGCAGCCCGGCAGTTGGCGGAGAATATTGGGTTTTGCCAGCGCCATTCCGCGCGCGGTCTCTATTTCCAGATTTTCTGGTTTATTGATGAACTTTTTCACAATCTCACCTCTTTGTGTATCCGACAAAATGGGAGTCTGTTCAATTTAGAAGGCAACAATAAAGGGGCATAAATACAGTCCCTTCATTGTTGCACTTAATTCGTTCTGGAAGGCGGGATTTCCTGCTTGCAAAGAAAAATTTCTCTGTGAAATTTTTCTTATTATGGTATTATGGAGTTAATCAGTATGTATTATGGTAAGGAGGTCTTTTATGAAACCACAGCAGTTGGGATTTCAGGTAGACTTGTCCCGCTGTGTGGGGTGCAGGGCCTGTGAAAAAGCCTGTCATCACAAGCACCCGGATTTGCCGCGGGCTTTTCGTCATGTGGATGAGTGGGCGGGGGAGCGCCGGGAACAGGGATTTTTGTCTATGTCTTGTAATCATTGCGCTTCACCGGAATGTATGCGGGTTTGTCCGAAAGGGTGTTATGAAAAACGCCGCAATGGCATTGTTGTGCATAACAGTTCCAAGTGTATTGGCTGTGGGCGCTGCGTAGGGGCGTGCCCTTTTCATGCGCCCAGAATATTGCCCTACATAGAGAAGGCGGCCAAATGCGATATGTGTCGGGAACGGCTGGCTGAAGGAATGCAGCCTAAGTGTGTGGAGGCTTGCCCGGTGGAAGCATTGCGGCTTTGCAGCATAGACGGGGCGGAAATGGATTGGCAGGATTATCCATTGGTGCGCTATACCCAGCCGTCCTTAAGATTTATCAAGGCTCGGCAGCCGATATGCTTTTTGCGGGAGGATCGATGATGGAGCAGGAAAGAGTGGAATTATGGCAGGCTGAAGACATTGCAGGCAAGCTTGCTGTGGTTCAAAGATATACAGGGTTGGAACTGCTGACCTTGGATAATTTAGGCGATTTGCAGGGAAAGACCATAGGTTTTCGGGAGGAAAGTTTTTCTGCTTTGCGGCGAAATCTGCAGGCTTTGCATAAAAATGATTTTGCCCTCTTTGCCGGCCTGACCATTATTCCTCTGACCATCAATGGACAGCTGCGGGGCTGGTTGATTGCGGATTCGCCGGAGCAGGACATGACGGAGAGTGCTGACTGTTTGTTCCGGGAGCTGGCTCAACAGTTGAAATTTTTATTATGGCATGAAGCAAAAATCAGGGAGGTAGAGAAAAAACATCGGGAACAGTTTCTCTATGATATTCTCTATCACAACTTTGCATCTTCGGAGGAAGTTATCCGTCTGGGCAGGCTTTGGAATATGCGTCTGGATAAACCACATCATGTTGTCGTGGTGGAGTTTGACCATCCGCTGGATGTGGACAAGCATGTGCAGCTTTTAGCCGAATTGGACAGGGAATGGATGCGGGTGCTGTCTGCCCGCTTTGTCCAGCCCGTCCTGATGCTGCTGCGCATGCAGCTGGTTATTTTCTTTGAGGATGACCGGAAGCCTGCGCGCAGTCAGAGTGAGGTGGCGGCCATCATGGCAGATGCCATGGCGAAGGTTAAGGAGGATTTTCCGACCATCCTGCCTTTTTCTGTGGGCATTGGCCGGCTGCACTATTCGGTTTCTGAAATCTGCCGCAGTTTTCAGGAGGCAAGACAGGCATTGAGTTTGGGGCGTTTCCGTCAGCCGGAAAACGGCATTACCTGTTATGAGGATTTGGGCGTATTGAAGCTTTTGTCCCATATTCGTACAGAGGAACTGGATGATTTCACACAGGAAACATTAGAAGCGTTAATGGCTTATGACGACCATAACGGAACGGAATTGCTCAGGACTCTGGAAATCTATTTTCAAGAGAACGAGTCTTTGACTCTGGCGGCGGAAAAACTCTTTATCCATGCCAATACACTGAGGAACCGCTTGAAAAAAATTGAAAGCATTCTGGGGACAGAACTGAATCAGGTGGATGTGAAGGTCAGATTTTATGTGGCCTGTCAGGCCTTACGGATAATCCGGCAGACGATGTAAGGCCGCAGGCGCTTCTCCAGTGGAAAAATAAGGTGGCTGTAAATTTGTACAGTCGTCCTATTTGTTTCTTGTAGAATATTACAGTATAAGCCTTGTTTATGTGTCGTATAATAATCAGGTAGTGTTTGAGCGGCATTGACTATTCCCAATCCCCATTTGTCAATGTCATTCGCGGGCTTCCCCAGTTCGCATAAATAGTAAAGCCCTGAATGGA
The DNA here is from genome assembly GCA_002448495.1 of Pseudoselenomonas ruminantium. GTDB lineage: Bacteria > Bacillota > Negativicutes > Selenomonadales > Selenomonadaceae > Selenomonas_A > Selenomonas_A ruminantium_I. The sequence continues at coordinate 10,877 of DJYL01000124.1, forward strand.
CATCTCCCCAAAGGTCCATTCAGGGCTTTTTTTTATATAGTTAGTCTTTCGGTTCCAGCAGTGTAGACAGCATTTTTTCCAGATAAGCGATGGTAGTTTGCATTTGCTGAATATGTGACTGTAATTCAGAAATGCTTTCGGTTGTCAGCTGGCGGCTGTTGGGAGCAGTGACGGCTGCCAGCTGGGCGGCATTGCTTTCCGTTGTTTCCGTCATGTCCGGACGGTAGAGGACATACTGTCCCTTCCCGCGGCGCTTGGCCTCATAAAGTGCTTCGTCTGCCCGGGCAAAAAGTTCTTCATAACTTTGCCCGTGGGTGGGATACTGGGCTGCGCCGATGCTGATGGAAAACGCGTGGTGCCTGCCGTCTTTATGGAACACCCGGGAGAGCCTGCGGCAGAGCTCAAGACAATGACGGTGGAGCACATCGGCATTACTCATGCCCGGAAGAAAGACAATAAATTCATCGCCGCCAATGCGTCCTTTGGCATCGTTCTGCCGAAAGTTTTGGGTGATGGCCTGACCAATTTCGCGAAGAACTTTGTCGCCAAAAAGATGACCGAAAGTGTCATTGACGGCTTTGAAGTCGTCTGCATCGATAATCAACAGGCTGGCAGAACCGGTTTCGGGATTCATTTTGCGCAGGGATGCCTGAATACGGGTCTGAACAGTCCTCTTGCTCAAAAGACCGGTTAAAGCATCGGTATTGGCCCGGCGGCTGATGCGTTCCTGCCAAAGTTTTTCTGCCTGAATGTTGCGGATGTTGCCGAAGGCCATTATGGGACGCTGCCTTTTATAATAGGTTACCAAATGTATTTCGGACCAAAGCCAGACAGGCCTTTTGGTGCTGCGCAAACGCAGGCGGGCAGAAATATTTCGCTGCTCGCGCTTGAGACGGCGTTCATGATAGATACGATGAAAAAAGTGCTCAAGCATATCCGTATCATCAGGATGAACCAGCCCGCCCATAGTCAGTTTGGTAGACGCATGAGTGAAATGACTGGGCAGGGCATAGCGATGCCGGCTGCTGGTATCCCTAAGTTTTAAGGTATCGGCAGTCAAGTCCCATTGAAAAAAGATAACATTATCTGCGGATTCCAGTGCTTCATATACAGCAGGATTGAATTCGCTGGGGATGACTGCAGAGGACTGAGTCATAAGCTGCTCCTTATGTATTAACTGATCTGTCTATAAATTTATTACAATTATAACAATTCATCAGATGAGTTGCAAGGGGATTTAGGACTAAAGAACCAATAAAGTTAAAGAGAATCGCAGGCAGAATATAATGGATAGCCTTTTTCTGCTGGTTGTGCTAAAATGTAGTCTAGTATAATAAGAAAGGCGGGAATCCAGATGAAGATAACGATTGGCAGCGACCATGGCGCTGTGCAGCTCAAAGAAGAAGTGAAAATGGTTCTGAAGGAATTTGGTGACATCGAGGTAAAAGACGTGGGCACCTTTGGTACCGATTCGGTTGATTATCCCGATATTGCCGAAAAGGTCTGTGGTGATGTAGTCAGCGGCAAGGCTGACCGGGGCATTGTGCTCTGCGGTACGGGCATTGGCATTTCCATTGCCAGCAATAAGATTAAGGGCATTCGCTGTGCACTCTGCAATGATGTGTATTCAGCCAAGATGAGCCGTCAGCACAATAATGCCAACGTGCTGGCTATGGGCGGCAGGGTTTTAGGCTTTGGCCCTGCAGGCGAGATTGTCCGGGCTTTTGTCACAACGGAATTTGAAGGCGGCCGCCATGAACGCCGGGTCAATAAAATCATGGCTCTGGAGAACAAATAAGCAAGATTAAGGCAAGTTAGGTAGTGAAAGTAAGGTAAAGTTTTTTGGTCTGAGCCGGTGGCTCAAAGGAGGCAAATACATGAATCTTATGGAAATTCTACAGCAGTCTGATCCGGAAGCAGCAAAGCATATAGGCAGTGAGCTGAACCGCCAGCGGGAAAAATTGGAGCTTATTGCATCGGAAAACATTGTCAGTCCCGCGGTTCTTGCCGCACAGGGCAGTGTTCTCACGAATAAGTATGCAGAAGGTTATCCCGGCAAGCGTTATTATGGCGGCTGTGAATTCGTGGATGAAGTGGAAAGCCTTGCCATTGAACGGGCCAAAAAACTCTTTGGCGCAGAGTATGCCAATGTCCAGCCGCATTCCGGCGCACAGGCCAATATGGCGGTGTTCTTTGCCCTGCTGAAACCGGGCGATACGGTGATGGGCATGAACCTCAATGATGGCGGTCATCTCACGCATGGCTCGCCGGTCAATATGTCCGGTAAGTATTTTAAGATTGTGCCTTACGGCGTGGACAGGGAAACGGAAACCATTGACTATGATGCACTGGAAAAACAGGCGCAGGAATGCAAGCCGAAACTGATTGTTGCAGGTGCATCGGCGTATGCCCGCGTTATCGATTTTCCGCGCCTGGCGCAAATCGCGCATGGTGTCGGAGCGTATCTGATGGTGGATATCGCCCATATTGCCGGTCTGGTGGCGGCAGGTGAGCACCCAAGCCCGATTCCGTATGCCGATGTGGTGACGACCACGACCCACAAGACCCTGCGCGGCCCGCGCGGCGGCATGATTTTGTGCCGTGATGCCGAATTTGGCAAGCAGTTCAACAAGGCCGTATTCCCCGGTATTCAGGGCGGCCCGCTGATGCATGTTATCGCGGCTAAGGCTGTGGCTCTGGGCGAAGCGTTAAAGCCGGAATTTAAGGAATACGCCAAGCAGGTGGTTAAAAATGCGGCAGTTCTGGCCAAGACCTTGCAGGAGGAAGGCTTCCGCCTTGTGTCCGGCGGTACGGACAATCACCTGATGCTGGTGGATTTAACGAACAAGGGGATTACGGGCAAGACCGCGCAGACGGTGCTCGATGAAGTGAACATCACCGCCAACCGCAACACGATTCCCTTTGAACCGCTGTCTCCGTTTGTGACCAGCGGCCTGCGTCTGGGCACACCTGCCCTCACTACCCGTGGCTTTAAGGAAGCCGATTTGCAGGAAGTTGGCAAAATCATCGCTATGGTACTTAGCGATACCGAAAATGAGGAAAAGAAAGCCGAAGCACGGAAGCGGGTAGCTGCCCTGTGCAAAAAATACCCGCTTTATGCCGGTATGTAAAAGGAGAAAGAAAATGTCTGATAAGCTTAATGTAAATGTAATTAACCATCCCCTGATTCAGCATAAACTCACCATGATGCGCCAGAAGGACACGGGCACGAAGGACTTCCGCGAGCTCCTCGAAGAAATCGCCATGCTTATGACCTATGAAATCACCCGCGATTTCCCGCTCAAGGATATTGAAATCGAGACTCCGGTGGCTAAATGCACGGCCAAAGTGCTGGCGGGCAAGAAGGTAGGCGTTGTGCC
>DJYL01000093.1 GCA_002448495.1 Pseudoselenomonas ruminantium
CTTCGCCTTCGCGTTCAGCCTTGGGACGCACTTCAATGCCGTCGTACTGCTCATAGGGCAGTTGGCTGCGGCAGATGGCATCCATAATGGTAGCACACTGCTTGCCTTCATTATAGAAACGCAGTTTCTTGGAGAGCACGAGACTGTTCTCGTCCTTGGACTCCAGTTCCACCGGGCTGCTTGCATCTACCCGGATATCCTCAATTCCCAGATAGGCCAAGAATAATTTCGTCAGGCAAATGACAATCAGGATAACTAATAACACTAAGGTTAAACAATCCACTATAATTCCTCCCTAAAATTCCCTGATTATTTTTCTTTATTTTGCGCCTTTGCCGCTGCTTTTTCCTGTTCCATAGCAGCCTGCAAACGCGTAAGATACTTTTCCGGCAGGCGGGTGATATGCCCCGTTTCCTTACTGGTATAGACGTTCTGGGATTTGCCCGTCACGAGCACCTCCCCCGTTTCCTTGCGCAAAATGCGGTACTTAAAGCACATTTTTACTTTTGTAAGCGCCGTTGCCGTGGTTTCGATAATCAGATTATCATCGAATTTCCCCGGCGAAACGTATTTCGCGCTGATGTCCGTAATGGGGAACACATAACCATCATCCATCATTTCCGTAAGCGTAATGCCGATGGAGCGCAAATAGGCCACACGCCCGATTTCAAACCAGCGGATGTAATTGGCATGATGCACCACCGCCATGGCGTCCGTGTCGTAGAAGTTTACATGATGTTCAATATTTACAGGCATAAAAACCCTCCTTAACACTTTTACGCACAATGTATAGACTAGAACAAAAGCCCGGTAAAGTCAAGTTAAATCCGGTACATCTTTTCCAGCCGCGCAAGGCATTTTTGCAGCCGCTCCAATTCCATCGAGTCCGTCACCTGACGCCCCGAATAGAAGTACGTTACCTTTTGCTCCTGCTGTTCCAGCAGATTGCGTTCCTTGAGGCGGCGGATAAGTTCCCGAACCGTGCCCTCATTGCCGTCCACAAACTGCACATTATCCGGCAGAATCTCCCGCATGGTGTCCTTGAAGTAATTAAAATGCGTACAGCCCAAAACCAGCGAAGAATATTTTGACAGGTCAAAGGGCTGAAGCTGTTTTTGCAGATAATCCGTCACCGCCTGCGAGTTAAACTCCATGCGCTCGGCAAAGGTCACCAGCTGCGGCAGGGCTAATCTATCCACCAGATGGTCCTTATCCACCTTCTCAATCAAAAGTTCCATCTTGCGGCCTTTGACCGTAATCGGCGTTGCCGTCACCAGTACCCGCCTGGTGCCGTCCATGTCCAGCGCCTTCTTGGCCGCCGGCTCCATGCCGATAATGGGCAGGTCATAACGGCGGCGCATCTCCGCCACCGCCACGGAAGTTGCCGTATTGCAGGCCACCACAATCGCCTTTACATCCTGTTTCAATAGGAAGTCAAAGGCCTCGCCCACAAATCTTTGCACATCCTCCGTGCTTTTCGTGCCATAAGGAACATTATCCTCATCGGCATAGAATATAAACTCCTCATGGGGCAGAACCTTCATGGCATGATGCAGAACGGAAAGTCCTCCCATACCGGAATCAAAAAAGGCAATTTTCAACGCCCTCAACTCCTGCATTTGCAAATTCTTTCTTTAATAAGTAACTAAACGAAGTAGCAACGTAGGATAGTATAGCGCAAACAGGGTCATTTGACAAGTTTGCAGATAACCTGCTATAATATTACTGTTGATTATGGAGAGGTACTCAAGTGGTTGAAGAGTCCGGTCTTGAAAACCGGTAGGCTGTAACAGGTGCGTGGGTTCGAATCCCACCCTCTCCGCCATAAGGGAGCGGTACTCAAGAGGCTGAAGAGGACGGTTTGCTAAATCGTTAGGCTGGGTAACCGGTGCGAGGGTTCGAATCCCTCCCGCTCCGCCACTTTGAATTCAGAGGACTGCAATATGCCTGCGGTTCTTTTTTATTTGCATCACCTTCCATACATCAAGGCGCCGAGGGGGCAGATAATATTTTTCCTTTGCTTAGGCAGGCTTGCCAAACGCGCCGGAAAAACATTATCTGCCCCCTCGTCTTAATGCTTTGTTCTAACGGAATACATCTATGTTGAAGTAAAAAATAGCACTTGCCAATCACTTTGGCAAATGCTAAAATATAAACATAAAAGGTGCCGCCTAGCGGTCGCCTTCACAAATTAGATTATCTTTTCGATAAATAACCGCTCAGTTGGCCAGACTAGGAGCGGTTATTTTTCACTTCTACAACTATCATCCAAATCAATAGCAATACTATTATTGTTTCAGTCATAAGCGCCGCCCCCTTTCCAGAAGGCGGAACCGCTAAACAGCACCTGCATAAAGTATAGCAAAATAAAAATGGTTGTCAATAGGTTAAGGAGCACATGCTCCATCACCACCCAGCCCAAAGCTGTATTACTTCCTCAATATAAATCAAATTCAATGCCAACTCCATACACTAAGATGCCGATGGGGCAGATAATATTTTTCCTTTGCTTAGGCAGGCTTGCCAAACGCGCCGGAAAAACATTATCTGCCCCCTCGGCTTAGGGCGTGTTGATTAAATGAGATTCGCCCAGATTTGCAGATAGTGGCTATCCTCTGCAAGGCGACAAACCGCAGGCATAGCGGTGCTATGTCGAGGATTTGTCAACGCAGCAGGGACAGTCAATATCTGTGAAGATGGGTGGATTGAATTAATCAACACGCCCTAATGCTTTGTTCTAGCGGAAATCGTATTTATCCTTGTGAGTTGACCAATCAATGTTTCCCGTCACTACGCCCGTATACATCACAATCACCACATCCGGCTTATGCACGGCGATATATTTTTTTACACTGCCGGTAAAATACCGCACATCAAGGGTCATCAGGTTGCGAATCCCCAATGACAGCATAGGTGCCATTGTATCACAGAAGGAATCCCTGATTATCAGCACCTTCTTGTCCGTTGACGGCATCAGCAAATTCTCAATATCCATAACCTGCATATCTCCATAGCCATACATATGATAAGGGCTCAGATTGTAATAGTCACATTTCTCCACTTGCTTCTTATCATAGACCAGTTCAAAATCCCCACTATCATGAATATGTTTCTCGGGAATATTCAACGTGATTTCTGTGGGGAACTTCGGATGCAATATCGAAAAATCGTCCGGTGTTGCTCTGGACAATGTAGCTCTTTTCCCCTGACTGCCTAAGAAATAATCCGGCAAAACTTCCACATCAAACTGCTGTAAATCATAATGGCTGTCATCCACAGGAATATCATACTCCCGCAATTTATCCCCTACTACTTTCGCCGCCCGCAAGGCAGTTTCCGGTTTCCAATGATGGTCTGTGCGGAAGAAGTAATCATGATAACTGCTATGTTCTGCCTGCGCCCAACGGTGCAAGTCCTGCCGCAAGTCCAAAGTTGCTATTCCATGTGCCTGCAGCTGTTCCAGTAAATCATCACAATTCTGATTGGAAAAGTCGAACCTGCCATTAACCGCTAAATCCCCATAAGGGTCTACTTTAAAAGGGGCTTGAATATACAGGAATTGCCCACCATTTTCTTCTACAGTTTGCGCTAAATCAACCAGTGATGCAGACCTTTCCTGAATGGCATCCTTGTCCCGGGGATATACGAAAGTCCATGCTCCATCCCCCAACGGCAATAACCTATCTTTATCCGGTCTGATTAATCCCCAGCCAATTTCAGCGGCATATCCGCGCCCAGCTTCTGCCAGTTTGTAATAGCCCAGTAATTTTTTTCCTGTCCATTCGTCAATTCTTTTTTCGATATTTTCCGCTTTCTTCTCTATCTTTTGTGCCAACAGCCATTCCCGCTTCTTCACGCGGTCGATATCGGCAAAAGGATAGGCTTTCTCCCATTCGATTTTTACACTTTCGTCCTCAGACTTTTTGATTTTTTGCAAATCCTCACTACCGCATAAAACGGTCTGTGTAATGAAGTTATCCATATGCACTCGTTTAACCAGTATATGCGTTGTTCCCAACCGCACAAACACCGTCAGCATCACGACCATCAATAAGCCTGCCGCACAGAGCATTAATCCCTGCCGTCTATTCATCTTTCGCATCCCTGCTCCCCCTTAGAAATTAAAGTATATGAACGGATTATAGCTGGAACTTACCGCCACCACCAACGTCAGCACAAACAACCCCAACGCCGCCACGGGTTCGATATTTTCCACCAATCTGCCACCGTTCTTTTTGAGCCATGGCAATACCGGCAGAGAAAGAATCATGCCCGCTATTAGCACACTGTACGTTTGTCCCCAATAAAGCCAGAAGTAGTCATCCGTCAGCCCCAAACTGCCCGCACCGAACATCATGCCGATATAGTTAAGTCCCGCGCCCAAGTTTTCCGAGCGAAACATCACCCAGCCGACCATCACAGCCACCATGGCATAGATATGGGCAAAGAACCCCAACTTTTCCGGCAGACGGGTAAATTTTTCGACCATCAGCAAGGCAAAGTAAAATAATCCCCAGGCAAGGAAGGTATAGTTCGCCCCATGCCAAATACCGGTAAGCGCCCACACCGCAAAGAGATTAAGCACCCACCTTAGTTTAGAACAGCGGTTGCCCCCCAAAGGAATATAAACGTAATCCCGAAACCATGAACCAAGGGAGATATGCCACCGCCGCCAAAATTCCGTAGCACTTTTGGCAATATAGGGATAGTTGAAGTTCTCGGCAAAATGGAAACCGAACATCCGCCCCAAACCAATAGCCATATCCGAGTAACCGGAGAAGTCAAAGTAAATCTGCAAAGTATAGGCAATAGCACCAAGCCATGCCGTTCCTACGGATAAACTGCCGTCCATAGCAAAGATTGTATCCGCCAGCTGTCCCATATAATTGGCAATCAGCACCTTTTTCGCCAAGCCATAGATAAACCGCATCATCCCCTCGGAAAAATCCGTGAGGTTTTCTTTGCGTGCCGTAATCTCAGCGGCAATCGCATCATAACGCACAATCGGTCCGGCAATCAGCTGTGGAAATAGCGCTACATACAGTCCCAAATTCAAAATATTATCCTGCGCCTTTGCCTTGTCATAGTACACATCAAAAAGATAGGACAACAGCTGAAAGGTGAAAAAAGAAATGCCAATGGGCAAGGCGATGGCAAAGCCTTCCAAACTTCCTACCAGCAGTCCAAGCTGACCAAGAACAAAGGTCAGATACTTAAAGACAAAGAGCAGGCCCACATGGAAAGTCACACCCGCACCTAACCAATATTTACGTTTTTCATCATGCAAATGCTGCCCGACAAAAAACGCCACAACAATGGAAATGACCATCAAGGACACAAATACCGGCTCACCCCACGCATAAAAAAAGAGGCTCACCAGCAGCAAAAACACATTGCGAAACCGCCGCCCCGTCAGCCAAGGATTGTAATAGATACATAAAGTCAACGGTAAAAACAGAAACAAAAATACCGTGGATGAAAATACCAAGTAAAACGCCTCCCAAAAATCTCTTTTTTATCACTCCAATATTATTATATTCATATTTTAGTATTTTTCAATGTGTAAATTCCTTTTTCGTCACTTTAATAAGCATAAAACGCCTTCTTTGCTAAACTAAAAGGCAAAAGGAGTTTTACCGATGTTTACAAAGAGACTGCGGGCCCTGCGCGAAGATTCCGACATAAAACAAAAGGAAATCGCCGAAGCCCTGCAAATAAAGCCTAATACCTACAACCGTTACGAATGTGGCGTCAATGAACCGGATATGGCAATGCTGATAAAAATTGCCGATTACTTTGCCGTGTCGCTCGACTACCTGCTGGGACATCAGCCTAAAAACACCAACCACCTGCCCGACCTCGCCCATTTCCTGCAAAACGGCGACTACCAGATTTTTGGCCGCACCCCCACAGATGAGGAACGCCAGAAACTGACAGCAGTTGTAAAACTGTTTTTCCAATCACCACAATAATGCACCCAAAACGCACTAAGCCCGCTCCACTGGGGATGACTTTCTGTAGCGTTTGACAAGCCTGTCTAAGCGAAAGAAAGTTATTCCCATTGGGGCGGGCGCCTTAGCATATTGATGTAAACACAGCAAAAAAGCCCCGCAAACTGCGGAGCTTTGAATCTCAATGGAGCTGATTATAGGACTTGAACCTACGACCTGCTCATTACGAATGAGCTGCTCTACCAACTGAGCTAAATCAGCAATATTTATGGAGCTGATTATAGGATTCGAACCTACGACCTGCTCATTACGAATGAGCTGCTCTACCAACTGAGCTAAATCAGCAACATTGCCACTTCCGTGACTGACAGACTATATTATAGACGAAAGTAGCTATACTTGTCAATAACTTTTTCAAAATCTTTTCAGACCAAACCAGCCGTCCTGTTCATTCCAGAATACCTGCGCACGCCAGTCCATCTTGCCATAGCCATTGTAACTGGTAATCACCAGCTGCTGATTCTCAATCGTGGCCTTGAGGTCATGCCATCTATCAGTACGGAATCCCAGATTGGCAAAGCTGTTCCACGACACATAAGTCGTCCATGCACCACCAATATGGTTACCCACCAGCCAGTAGCCGCAGCTCTTGCCTTCGCGAGTTGCAGCGATTTCAAACAGGCGCATGGCAGGCTCTGCGGTTTCAATGGCTCTTACGCTGTAATCCACACCGCTGTAAATGCCGTCAAAACTGTTAAACGACAAGTAATCCTTGCTTCCATCTGCACTCATCAAACGCAGGATCTTGCCATCAGAGACAAATTTAATCTTCTCACCGGTCTCATCACTAGCTGTAACGGTCTTATTGCCAATGATCATCGCCTGACTTGCCCCGGTAATATTCATGGCACTGGCAGGAACTCCAAAACCTGCCACCACAGCTGCCAACAATGCACATGCAAAACTTTTTGCCCATCGATTCATATATGAAACACTCCTTCTAAATTGGACTCTCTGTTATTATTCCACACAATTTTTTATAATCCTTCTATATGTGAATGCAAAATTATTGAACTGCTGCCAAAGAGAAACCGGCCTGCACAAGGCAGACCAGTCTTATCATTATCTTCTTTTCACCGTTCATGCAAAAGGTACTCATTATCTTCATCAATCAGCTGCAGCATAATATCCGCAAACTGCGGGTCAAACTGCGTACCGCGGCCTTTGGCAATCTCTCCGCGCACCACATCCTGAGGCAGTACATCACGGTAACTGCGGCGGGAGGTCATGGCATCATAAGCATCGGCCACAGCGATAACCCGGGCATATACCGGAATCTGGCTGCCGGCAAATCCATCCGGATAGCCCTTGCCATCATAACGCTCGTGATGAGAGCGGGCACCTATCGCCAATTCCGGGAACTCAGCTACCAGCTCCAGAATTTCCGAGCCAATCACCGTATGCTGCTTTATCTGGCCATACTCAGCATCCGTCAGGCGTGTAGTCTTATTGATAATCGCTTCCGGTACACCGATTTTGCCAATATCATGGAGAAGCCCCATAAAGTATATCTTGCGCTGCTCATCCTCAAGCCAGCCCATTTTTGCCGCCATTTGGCGGGAATAGGCCGCTACGCGCTGGGAATGACCACGGGTATAGGCATCCTTGGCATCGATGGTCTTCGCCAGTGCCATTACGGTTTCTTCAAACAATCGCTCACTGGCTGCCAAACGCTCCTCTGCCAGCTGGGTCTGGAGGTGAACTTCCTTCTTGAGATTGCGGTGCAGGTACTCCATCTCCAGTACCTGTTCCACTTTTTTCACCACAATAATCGGAATAAACGGCTTGCGGATAATGTCCGTACCACCTGCCATAACCACAGCCGCTTCCGCCTTCTGCGTCTGGTCACTGGTCAGCATGATAATCGGCAGCTCCCTGAGCTGGGCTTGTTTACGCAGGCTGCGCATAAGTTCAAACCCATCCATATCAGGCAGTTTCACCGCCAGCAGCAGCAAATCAATATTCTTTTTTTTCGCATACTCCAGTGCTTCACCACCGGTTTTAACCCCGTTAAACTGCACACGGGGTTCAAGTATCTGTTGCAGCCGCATCCGATCGCCATCACTGCCATCCACAACCAGCACCGCCGTCTGCATCATTTGGGATATTTGCATATACTCATTCGCCCTTGTATACCTAAAACTCTGCTATATATTTTGCCTTGTTTTTGAAAAAAAATCAAGCATCTGCAAATAAAAATCCTACCATTTTCCCGCTTCTTTTCGCAAAATACCAATCAGCACGTCCGAAACCACTTTCCCCCAGTCCTGTTCCTCGCTGTTCCGATTGGGCGGACGTCTGTTCCGTCCCTGATGTGACGACTGCGGCTGCATATGGCGTTTTGCCCGCATCATCGCTGCCTCAATATCCTTGTCCTGATGCTGGCTGGCCTCCCATGCCTTATGCAGTTCTTCATAAGCCCTTTCCCACTGTTCCCGGTCGGAATAAATCAGCCCCTGATAGTAATGGGCACGCCAAACCGGATAAATTTTGTCGTTGTGAGGTGTTGTTTCCGCCGCCGCAAAATCCGTCAGGGCTTCACTGTCGAGATTGCGTTCATAATAAGCACGGCCCCGCAGGTAATAAGCATAAGCCAGCGGGCTGTCCGTCACCTTCCGGTCATTGATGACCTTGTTCAACTCAAAAATAGCCCGCCGCTGTTCCCCCTGCTGAATAAAGCGGGCGCAGCGGTCAAAAATATCCTGCAGGGAATACTGGGATTCCAGCTCCGTGCCGATTTTTTCCTTTTCCTGCCCCTTGGCCTGCTTGTACTTTTCCAAAAGTTCTTCATTCTGTTTTTTCAACGCATCCCGTTCCTGCTGCAATTTTTCCAGTTTATTGCGGTTTTCCAGCAGGCTTTTCAAGTCAATATTATCCGTGTCCACTTCGCAGGTTACAACTACGGTGTACTTCCAGACCCCATCTTTCAGCTCCGGCTCTGCCTTTTCTTGCAAAACCTTTAAAACCGCACCGGAAATAACCTTCACCTCATCTGCGCTAAGCTCCATATTTTGCGTGCGGGAATAGCTCTCCACGTATACCCCCGCTTTTTCCGTAGCCGCCCGCATCGCCTCCTGCCGCGCGGCATCCTTGGCAATTTTAGGCGAATCATTTTCCCCCATGACGTATATGCCGCTGGCCGTTATCATCTGCGGGGCTGCCGAACACACGCCGGGCAAAAAACAGGAAAACGCCAGAACCAGTCCCCATATTATTTTTCGCATGACCTCCACACTCCCTGATGATGATTATCTATTATCTATTTATTATATCGTATATTATACTACTTATTTTAAGCAATAATGTTGACAAAGTCATTAAATTTCGATTAAAAATCATAGAGAATACGACAAAAAGGCGCATATGCGCCTTTTTGTCAGTAGCTATATGTCGGAATCGGCTTCTTCGTCAGTTTATTGGTAATCCATGCAAAATTTGCCTGTAAATATCGGCCTACCTGTTCCCCGATATACTTTTTCCCGTAATAATCCGGATGCAGGCCATCCGTTGTATAATTCGAACGCAGATTCCCCATGCTGTCCGTAAGCGCGGATGCCACATCCACATGATACTGCTGGCGTTTTATCCAGTCATTGACATACTGTTGATGCACCTGCCAGTCATAGGGCGGCTGGTCAATATGGGCACGGCTGATCATCAGAGGCGGGTTTATGGGAGTAGCCGTCAAAAATACCACGATTATTCCGTAAGCATCACATTTTTCCTTGATGGCCTGTAAATTCGCCACGGTCTGGGCGCCAAAAGTGCCTAAGCGGTAATCATTGACTCCGCCCATAACCACCAATACCCGTGGCGAAACAGGCAGCACATCACGCTCAAAGCGTTCGAGCATAGCTTCCGTTGTATTGCCGCTATACCCCAGATTTTTCACCGGTACCGCACAGTAGGACTCCCAATCGTACAGGAGATACCCCGGCGACACGGACATTGCTCCGCCGCCATGCGTTATACTGTCTCCCAGAGCTGCAACAGGCGTTTTCGCGTTTTCTACAGTAAAATAGCTTTTTTCCGACCAGTCGCTGATTGCGGTACCATCGCTGTTTACCGAACGTACCTGCCAGTAATATTTTCCCGGCAGAGTGTAGCCGCCGTCTTCATAAACATCATACTCACCGCCCTGCAGCGTACGGACAAGTTTATCTCCCTGCCCGGTAACATGATAAACTTTGACTTCATGCTGTTTTGCCTTGCCGTAGGGAATCCATGAATACACCGGATAAAGGGGCATATAGTCCATGCGCTCAAACTGGGTGGTCGGACGGGGAGCGGTTACATTTACCGTTCCCCCCTCCGTAATTGGTTTTGGTTTGGAAAAATGCCGATTTCCCACAGGTTTGCCATTGTAATCCAACGGGCAAACCTTCCAATAAAAACCGGCTGCTTCCGCACCAAAAGAACTTAAATCCACGGTTAAACCATTGGTATATACCTGATTGTACGTCAATGCAATGTTGGCTGCCGTATCCTCGGCAGATTTCAGGATAACCACCTGATAGCGCACAGCACTGGGAATTTCCTGCCAGACCAGCTGTACATTTCTTATCTTTTCCACCGTCTTCCCTTCACTTTGCTTTTGTACGGCTGGAGCCTGCGTGTTTACCGCCGTCTGTCCGAACTTTATCCGCACAGCACCGCTGTCTGCGGCCTGTACTCCTGTTGTATTGAGCAGCACACTTGCCATGAGCGCCAGACACCCAGCCAGCATGTGTTTCTTTTTCACCATTAACAACCAAAAACCTCCCCTGCAGGTATGTTTATTACCTGTCTATTATACAGCCTTTAATCCACTTTTGCTATAGACAAATCTCTTTCCTTGCCCCAATACAGAGCCTGCTGCGGGCAGACAGCCATACATTTGCCACATATGATGCACTCAGGGGAATGCGGCTGGCGGGCTGGATGGACGTCCATCGGACAGGCTTTTGCACATTTACCGCAGTCTGTACACCGCCCTGTATCCACCTGCAGCCGATACAGGCAAATGCGATTCAGCAGGCCATAAATTGCCCCCAAAGGACAGAGCATCCTGCAAAACAGACGGTAAATACTCATGGAGCCGGCAATAATCAACACCAGCAGCAAAGCTTTCCATGCAAAAAGGCCGCCCGCCGCCTGCCGAAACTCCGGATGGGCAAGCAGCAAGGGAACAGCCCCTTCGAGCGTTCCTGCCGGACAGATATACTGGCAAAAGGCCGGTACGCCCGCTCCCCCATACAGCAGGGAAGCTGCCGGCCAGAGCAGGACAAATACCGCCAAAATCCCATACTTTACCCATCGCAGGGGCAAATACAATTTTTTTCTGGGGCATGGCAGCTTGTGCAGGAGTTCCTGCATTAAGCCAAAGGGACACAAAAAACCACAGACCAGCCGTCCCCAGAGCACGCCGATAAGCAGCAGAAAACCGCTGACATAGAAGCTGAAGCCAGCCTGTCCGCCCACTGCCTGCAAGGCACCCACCGGACAGGATAAGGCAGCGGCAGGACAGGAATAACAATTAAGCCCCGGTGCACAAAACGCTTTGCCACCGCCCTTGTAAATCCTTCCGCTGCAAAGATTGGCTGCTTCCGGATTGGTCAGAAGAACGGTCAGGAACTGGATGTATTTGCGGCGAATCTCCCAAGTCATACGCATGCACTCACCCCAGTCCTATACATTCCATGCAGACACGAATGGCCTTCTGGAAAATAATTTCCATTTCTCCCCGCCAGATACCATAGACCAGCGCTGCTGCCGCCAGTACGGCAAGAACTGACCGTGCTTTTAGACGGCGGTTCACTTCAGATACCCCGCCAGCCGTTCCTGATACTGGGGAACATTTGCGCCGACGACGGCTTCACCCAATATATTGCCCTCTGCATCCACGAAAATAGTCGTCGGCACAGCCTCCACCTTTTCCAGATACTTCATCAGTTCTTCACTGGGCAGGAGATTGACAAAATCGGCCTTTGCTTCACTGGTAATCTTGACCGCTTTGGCTATCGTCTGCTACTAAAAACATAAACAAAAGTGTATATGTCTTAGAAA
>DJYL01000214.1 GCA_002448495.1 Pseudoselenomonas ruminantium
AGAGCCATGAGAATGCAGGGCCAGATGATGGTATGGAAACGCACGATTTCCTTGCCCACAAGATGCAAATCAGCGGGCCAGAACTTATTGAACTTTTCCTGGTCATCAAGGAAGCCAATCGGCGTCAGGTAGTTGGTCAGCGCATCGAACCACACATAGATAACATGCTTTTCGTCAATGGGCACTGGAATCCCCCAGTCAAAGGACGTACGGGAAATGCACAAATCTTCCAATCCCTGCTTGATAAAGTTAATCATCTCATTGCGGCGGGATACCGGCTGAATGAAGTCCGGATGTTCTTCGATATAGGCAAGGATTTTATCCTGATAGTTGCTCATCTTGAAGAAGTAGGCTTCTTCGGAAACCTCCTGCACAGGACGGCCACAGTCCGGGCAGCAGCCGTTTTCATCGAGCTGATGTTCCGTCCAATAGCTTTCGCAGGGCGTACAGTACAAACCTTTGTACGAGCCTTTATAAATATCGCCCTTGGCATAGATGCGGCGGAAAATCTCCTGGACTACCTTTTCATGGCGCTTTTCCGTCGTGCGGATGAAATCATCATTGCTGATGTTGAGTTTTTTCCAGAGATTCTGGAAGCCGGCGACGATTTTGTCCGTGTATTCAATGGGCGTGATGCCGGCTTCTTCGGCCTTCTGCTGAATCTTCTGGCCGTGCTCGTCCGAGCCCGTCAGGAAAAACACATCATCCCCGGCCAGACGGTGGTAGCGGGCAATGCTGTCAGCAATGGTCGTGCAGTAAGCATGGCCGATATGCAACTTGGCACTGGGATAATAAATCGGCGTAGTAATGTAAAATGGTTTCTTTTCAGACATGGAAAATGATCCTCCTTATATTGCACCCGCAAATGATTCGGGTATATGTTGTAATCCTTTATTTTTTCGGCAGCATAACCACCGCTACGGGCAGATTGGATGCTCCCGGCGGGGAAAATTCAAAAACGGTTTCCCCTCTGCCTGCGCTTTCGCCCAAAGAAGCAAGCTCTGTATTTTGGGCCAGCTGCCATTTGCCGGCCTCCCGCTGCGCTTGTACCGCATCGGGCTCCGGAGCCGTTCGGTCTCCAAAATAAGCCCGTTCTCCCGGTGTGGGAAATAACGTATAGGTCTTAGCAGCCTGAAAGCCGCGAATTGCTCCGGCATAAACCCCGCCCAGAGGACTCAGGTAATAATCGACACGGCCAGTTTCTATCGGCAGTTCAATCCGATAATTTATGCCATAATTCCCATAGTTAGTAACGGCACTGCCATCCGTCGCATCAATGCCCTTGCGGTATTTGTCCACCTTATCGTCTGCCAGCATAAAGAATACGCCGCCATCCTCACCGGGATTATAAACCTTACGCGCCGACAACACACGGTTCATCCCCTTGAACGTCCCGCGCAGGCGCATCTCGTCCTTGGGCAGAATCGGCAGGTTTTCTGCCGCCGTTACCGGGTCGCCATAAGCATCCAGCATGATTACGGAAACCAGAACACTATGTTCCGCATGAAAATCAAAAACACCATAAGTCAGCTGTCCCGGCTGCAAGATGGTTTCATTCATATTTTCCTGCAAAAGCCTCGACATGCCAGGCAGCAGAGTTATTTTCTGATTTTTTTCCCCGCTGAAGTATTCCAGCTGGGTTGCCTTGCCCACCTTCAGATAGTCACTGCTGGGACGGCCGCTGCCGCCACGGGTAACGACTACTTCATTGCGCCCGCTGTATTCGTTTTTCAGCACCACCGCCAATTTTTTAGGCTCGCTGCTATTGTTCAAATGGTAAAACAGTACACGGGCATCTCCCTGCACAGAATCCTGATAAAGAATGCCATTCTGTGTAACGTATTCCGGGCTATCCGAAAAAAGAAGTGTACCGCCCTCGTCCCGGCTGTCCATATCCCAGCGGGCAAGGCCCTTTGTTTTTTGCTTCGTCTGGCTGTCAGCGGTACTGCCTGCTGAATTCTTCCTTGTTTCCTCAGCCTGCAAAATATTCTTTATGCGGTCCAAAAATTTCGTTTCTGCCCCCTCCTTTGCCTGCTGCTTTTGCACCGTCTTGTCTGCGTGCACAATCGTGACCGCTCCGCTTGCAGCCGCATGGCGTGCCTGCGCCATAGAAGGCATGCAGATAATTCCCGCTGCCAGAACTGCAAATAATTTATTCGTACCTTTCATCAAACAAAAACTTCCTTACTCATATTACGCATTACTCATTAATCCTATGCTGGTGAATTCCCATACGGGTCATAACTTCACTCTTGAACAGACGCAGCTTGAACTCCATCAGCCCCAGACGGGGATGGGAAATATTCGTGCGCTGCAACAAATAGGGATTGGTCTTAAAGGTATTAATTCCGCCATCGCCGGTTACTGCATTGAGGTATTCATTTTCCTGCAAAAGTTCCGGCATGCCTTCGTCATAAGCGCCATTGGGATAGGAGAAGCTGTAAATGGTTTTAAGCCCGTTCCACTCCATCAGAAGCTTGGAAAGTTTCATTTCCTCGGCCTGTTTTTCCCTGTCCAGACTGGTCAGCGGCTGATGGTTCGCCGTATGGCTGCCGATTTCGATTCCCCGTTTCTGCATATCCCGCAGCTGATTCCAGCTTAAATAACCTTTGCGGCCAATGCTGTTGGTCACCATATAAACCACAGCCGTCATATGGCGCTCCTCCAGCATGGGCAGGAGCGTCGTATAATTATCCTCATAGCCGTCATCAAAAGTCAGTACCACAGGCTTTTCGGGAAGTTCCTGCTTGCCCTTCCTGGCCCGCATAAAGTCCTGCATGGTGATGGTGGTATAGCCCTCGGCCTGCAAGTAATCCAATTGTTGAGCAAAGTCGGCTGGCGGTACGGTATAAGCCCAGCCATCCTCCCCTACATCATCACTGACATGATGATATTCCAAAATCACAACCCCTTGCGGAGCCGGTGTCAGGGTCAGCCAGGAAAAAAATACCAACAGGGCAAATGCCAATACCCCCAGCCCATATTTCATATAACGCAATCTAATAATCCCTCTCTATTCTGGCATTGCCGCCAATTCTTTCAATTTACGCATGCGATGGTTCATGCCCGACTTGCTGATGCCCAGCATTTCCGCCAGCTCCTGCAGCGTAGCATCCGGATTTTCCAGCCGGACTTTAGCCGCCGCCCGCACCTTGGGAGGCAGGTCTTTCAGCCGGTCTTCCGCTTGCAGACTGCGAATAATATCCAGCTGCCGCCCTGCGGCATCCACCGCCTTTTGCAGATTTGCTGTTTCGCAGTTCACCAGACGATTGACCTGTTCACGAACTTCCTTGACATTGCGGGCTACTTCAAAGCTTTCCACAGCCTCGTCAGCTTCCATCATTCCCAAAAAGTCAATCACCGCATCCCCCTCTTTGAGATACACAATATAAGAATCCTTGCGATCCACAAAACCTGCCGGAAAGCCCATTCGCTTAAGCAAATCATAGAGCAGATTCCCCAGTTCAAAGCTTCCCGTGACCAATTCCAAATGATAGGCTGCTTCAGGGCGGTTCACACTGCCGCCGCCTTGAAATGCCCCCCGAAGGTACGCAATGCGGCAGCACGGCTTTTTGAGAATCCCGCGGTCATTTTCCATATTGAGGCTGTCGTCATGGAGAAAGCCAATACGTGCAAACAATTCGTTGACCTTCAGGGAGGGCACCGCCCGTACAGTATAGCTGTTGTTCTTATTCAACTGCCGGGATCTGCGTACGGTAATCTCCGTACGCAGATTTTCCCCTTCGCTTTTCAGAAGCTGCAGAACCTTACGGGCCACCGCCGCATTTTTGGATGTAAAATTGAGGCCAAAGGTATGCCCTGCACCCAGCGTCAGCGTTGCTCCCATGCGCAGAAGCGCGGCAAGTTCCGCCCCCCGGCAGCAGGAATCCTCATAGTAACACCTTGCCAGTTCGTTTTTCACCTCAGTGGCAAAGGATGGCATAAGCCTCCCCCTTTGATATAAACTTACTTAATTTCGTATTTTTTCAAGGCACTGGGCTGAAGGTGATAAACCATATTCATTACCGCCTTGCTTAATTTATCCGGGTCATGACGGATAAGTTCCTGTTCATTGATGATATCCGCTTTGACAAAGCCCACCCCCAAAGCATTGATGGCTTCCTCATCCACCTCCACAGGATATGCGCCTTTCCCTGCATAAAATTCCTGCATTTCCGGCGAAATCGGTGAATCATTGACCAGCATATAGTCGATAATTCCCTTGCCGCCATGGTCAATAATGGCCTTGGCATGCATGGAGGCGGTGTAGCCGTCTGTTTCTCCGGGCTGGCTCATGACGTTGCAGATGTAGATTTTTATGGCCTTGCTCTTGCGGATGGCTTCCGCTACGCCATCCACCAAAAGGTTGGGCATAATGCTCGTATAAAGGCTGCCCGGCCCTAAGATAATGGCATCGGCATTTTTCAGGGCATCCAGCGCCGACTGCACCGGCTGCACATGTTCAGGAAACAGCTGCACCCGATGAATCTTCTTGTGTACTTCGGGGATTTGCGACTCCCCTTCCACGATCGTGCCATCTTCCATAATGGCATCCAGACGCACATGGTCTTTCGAAGCAGGCAAAACCTGTCCCTTTACCGCAAGAACCTTGGAGGATTCCTGCAAAGCCTGTTCCATATCGCCGGTCACTTCATTCATCGCCGCGATAAAGAGATTGCCAAAGCTGTGTCCGGCAAGTTCCGATTTTCCCTTGAACCGGTACTGAAAGAGTTTTTCCATCAAGGGCTCCGTATCGGCCAGCGCCACCAGACAGTTGCGCAAATCCCCCGGAGGAATAATGCCGAATTCTTCCCGCAAACGCCCGGAGGAACCGCCATCATCCGCCACCGTCACAACAGCCGTAACATTGCTGGTAGCCGCTTTTATCCCTCGCAGCAGCACCGAGAGGCCATGACCTCCGCCCACCACCGTGACATTCGGCCCTTTGCCCAAACGCCGCTTTTCATAAATAATATCCACCAAACGCTCGGAATTATCCGGCAGCAGCACCATGATGACCGAACGAATGGTGTAGCGGGTAGCGGCCAGCATCAGCACGGTTCCCAAAATCACCACCAAAATTCCAATAAAGGTGGTAATGGAATAATCATAGGTACCTTTCCAGAGATATACCGCCTGAAAGATGGCTTCCTCAATGGCATCCAGATATTTGTAGTTAAAAACCAACGCCAGTCCTAAGCTTACCAGCATAACACCGGCAGCAAACAGCAGAAACCAGCGCTTAAACTTCATGCCCGGATACAGCCATTTTATCAAATGCATATCTTAGCACTCCTCACGCACGTGTTCCCACACATCGTTTTTCATCAAGTCCCGGTGTTCCAGCTTCACCGGCAGACCTTTATCCTTCAAGCGGTCAAAGATATGCTTGGCAATAAAGACACTGCGGTGCATGCCGCCGGTACAGCCCACGGCAATCACCAACTGGCTCTTGCCTTCCTTGACGTACTGCGGCACCAGAAAATCCACCATATCGTCAAGGTGTTTGGTAAACTGCTGCGTCACCGGCCACTTGGCAATGTACTCGGCCACCTCCGGCACCGCCCCACTCTTGTGCCGCATGGATTCGATGTAAAAGGGATTGGGCAAAAAGCGCACATCCAGCACCATATCTGCATCCAGAGGCATCCCGAACTTAAACCCGAAGGACAGCACGTTAATGCTCATCTGTTCCCCGTCGCTGTTACCAAAAATGCGGTGAATCTTATCCCGCAATTCCACTTTCTTGAGTTCCGAAGTATCAATGATATAGGTTGCCTTTGCCCGCGCCGGAGACAGCCGCTCCCGTTCCTTGGCAATGCCGTCCGAAATACGGGAGGACGGCGCCATGGGATGACGGCGGCGGGTCTCCTTGTAGCGGCGGATAATCACCGGGTCAGAAGCATCCATAAAGAGCATTTCATAAGGCACATCATCCTTGTCCATATCGTCCAGAACATGGATAAATGTATCAAAAAATTCCCGGCTGCGGGTATCCACCACCAGTACGACCTTGCCCACATGGTCACCTGCATGCTTGCAGAGTTCCACAAATTTCGGAATAAAAACCGGCGGAAGATTATCCACGACAAAATAGCCCAAATCTTCCATATACCTACAGGCCTGCGTCTTGCCGCCGCCGCTCATGCCGGTGACAATCACCAGCCGAAACTTATCTTCCTTGGGCTGTTCCATTACTTCTGTTTCCTGTTCCATAAAGTCCACCTGCCTTACTTACTGCCCAACACATATTTATAGACGGCCTGCGCCCAGCCATCCTCATCACAACTGCCCGTTATCGCGTCCGTTACCGCCTTTACTTCGTCCGTGGCATTGCCCATAGCCACGCTGAACCCCGCTGCCTTTAACATGGGCAGGTCATTGCCGGCATCACCAATAGCCATGGTTTCGCTGATGTCTACCGCCAGCATTTGCGCCAGTTTCACCAGTGCCGAAGCCTTGGACACGCCAGGGCTGATTATCTCGATGAAATCTGCCGAAGACTGCGTCAGCGTCACACGGTCACCAAACTCAGCCGTCAGCTGTGCCATCCAATCCTGCGTCACTACGGGGTCTGGTGTGATAATCAGCATCTTGTACATCTTTTCCACCTTTTCCCGCATACCGGCATAGCCGATATTTTCCCCAATAACCTTCTGGCTGTTCTCATAACGCTTGGAAAATTCGCCATAATCGGAGTAATACAGGCCGTCACCGCTGTAAGTCTGCAAATACCAGCCCCTTGCTGCCGCAAAGTCCGTAATCCGACGGCAAATATCTTCATCTAAATACTGCTCATAATAAACCTTGCCGGCAGTAGACTTAATCAGCGCCCCATTGTAAGTGATGATGGGCACATCCAGCCCCAGAGCTTCAGCCACAGGCAACGCCGCCCGATACATGCGCCCGGTAGCAATGGTCACAATCGTACCGGCTTTAGCAGCCGCCTGCGCTGCGGCAATATTGCCCGCCGATACAGGCTTGCCGCCGCGCAGCAAAGTACCATCCAAATCCGTGGCCAAAAGTTTTATCGTCATAAAAATGCCCCCTGTGGTATTTTTATATTTCCTATTTACAATCAGTACTTCTATTTTCTCACATCCCGCTGAAATTGCAAGGGAAAACTCGAATATGTTATACTGTTTATGTAAATTCGCAAAATTCCACATTAGAGAGAGGATTCTTACTGATGATAAAAAAAATCTTTAT
This sequence comes from Pseudoselenomonas ruminantium, assembly GCA_002448495.1. Lineage (GTDB taxonomy): Bacteria > Bacillota > Negativicutes > Selenomonadales > Selenomonadaceae > Selenomonas_A > Selenomonas_A ruminantium_I. The sequence goes on from DJYL01000214.1 coordinate 7,210, forward strand.
TGGCATTGGCCTGCTGCTGATGATTGTCGGCATCTTCGGCCT
>DJYL01000162.1:0-1520 GCA_002448495.1 Pseudoselenomonas ruminantium
AGCGGGAGGTGTACCTATCGGTGCTTTTATCGTCACCGACAAGGTAGCGGCAGCCTTTAAGCCCGGTGACCATGGAACGACCTTCGGTGGCAATCCGCTGGCTTGCGCGGCAGCCAATGTGGTACTCGATACGGTACCAAAAGATGAATTTTTGAAAAATATTCAGGCTGTAGGCAAATATTTTAAGGATAAATTGCAGGAATTAGCGAAAAAATATCCAAAATTTATTGTAGATGTGCGTGGTGAGGGCTTGATTCTCGGCGCTGAACTTGCCGGTGCCGAACATGGCCGGGATATTGTCAATGATTGTCTGGCAAAAGGCTTGATAATCAACTGCACAGCAGGCAAGGTTCTGCGCTTTATCCCACCGCTGATTATCACCACCGCACAGATTGATGAAGCATTTGCCGTTATGGACGAGGTTATCGGCAAATACGCCGCATAAGGGGGCTTTGGATGTTAAAAAGACGCGATATGTTATCCATTCACGATTTATCCGTGGATGAAGTACAGGAGATTCTGGCACTGGCACATGAATTAAAGGCCAAGCAAAAAGCAGGGATAGAACATCATCTGCTCAAAGGCAAGACCTTGGGCATGATTTTTGAAAAATCCTCGACGCGCACCAGAGTTTCCTTTGAAGTGGGTATGTATCAGTTAGGCGGTCAGGCGCTGTTCCTCTCGAACCGCGATTTGCAGCTGGGGCGCGGCGAACCCATTAAGGATACGGCACGTGTACTGTCCCGCTATCTGGACGGCATTATGATTCGTACCTATGGTCATGACCGTGTGGAAGAACTGGCCAAATACGCCGATATTCCGGTAATCAATGCGCTGACGGATTTACTCCATCCCTGTCAGGTGCTGACTGACCTCTTAACCATTCAGGAGCATAAGGGTAAGAACCTCAAGGGACTCAAGATGGCCTATGTGGGCGATGGCAACAACATGACCAACTCCTATATGTATGGCTGTGCCAAGGCCGGTATGACCTTTGTGGCAGCTACGCCAAAAGATTACCAGCCCGATGCGACAGTGACCAGGCAGGCTAAGGAAGATGCCAAACTCACGGGTGCCAGCATTGAACTCGTAACCGACCCGGTGGAAGCCGTCAAGGGCGCCGATATTGTGGTTACAGACACCTGGGCCAGCATGGGACAAGAAGCGGAGCATGATGCACGCAAGAAAATCTTTGCACCCTATCAGGTCAACAAGGAGCTTATGGCACATGCGGACAAGCGGGCTATCGTCATGCACTGCCTGCCGGCTTACCGCGGTGAGGAAATCACCGAGGAAGTCTTGGAGGCCAATGCGCATGTGATTTTTGATGAAGCAGAAAACCGCCTCCATACCCAAAAGGCCATTATGGCGCTGACTATGGGTTGAGGCGATTATCGATTTAGAAGTGGAAAGGAAGTATTCATTATGGCTAAACAGATTAAAAAAGTAGTTCTGGCTTATTCCGGTGGCTTGGACACCTCCGTTATCATTCCCTGGCTCAAGGAAAACTATGACGGCTG
>DJYL01000162.1:1628-2644 GCA_002448495.1 Pseudoselenomonas ruminantium
CATGACAAGGCGCTGAAATCCGGTGCTTCCAAGGTATATATCGCTGACCTCAAGGAAGAATTCCTCAAGGAATATGTATGGCCGACGCTCAAAGCCGGTGCTGTTTATGAAGACAAGTACCTGCTCGGTACGTCCTTTGCCCGTCCGATTATTGCCAAGAAACTGGTGGAAATCGCTAAGCAGGAAGGCGCGGATGCTATCGCTCACGGCGCTACCGGCAAGGGCAATGACCAGGTGCGTTTTGAACTGACCGTTAAGGCGCTGGCTCCGAATATCACGCTGATTGCTCCGTGGCGTGAATGGGATCTCGATTCCCGTTCGGCAGAAATCGAATATGCGAAAAAGCATGATATCCCCATTGCCACGGATAACAAGACCTATTCCATGGACAGAAACATCTGGCATCTGTCCCATGAAGGTGCTGACCTTGAAGATCCGGCCAATGAACCAAAAGACAGCATGTTCCTGATTTCCAAGGCACCGCAGGATGCCCCGGACAAACCGGAATATGTGACGATTGACTTTGAAAAAGGCGAGCCGGTTGCCGTCAACGGCAAGAAACTGGGCGCTGTGGAACTGCTGACCGAACTCAACGAAATCGGTGCGCGCAACGGTGTCGGTATCGTGGATATCTGCGAAAACCGTCTGGTGGGCATGAAGTCCCGTGGCGTGTATGAAAATCCGGGCGGAGCACTGCTCTACTATGCACATCGTGAACTGGAATACCTCTGCCTTGACCGCGCAACCTACCATTACAAACAGCAGGTCGGCATCCGTTATGCTGAACTCGTCTATGACGGCATGTGGTTCTGCCAGCTCCGTGAAGCATTGAACGCTTTCGTGAACAGCACGCAGCAGACCGTTACTGGTCAGGTTAAGCTCAAACTTTACAAGGGCAATATTATTTCCGCAGGTTCTACGTCCCCGTATTCCCTCTACAGTCAGGAATTTGTGACCTTCGAGCATGATGATGTGTACAATCAGGCTGACGCTACGGGCTTCATCAACCTCTTTGG
>DJYL01000118.1:0-17281 GCA_002448495.1 Pseudoselenomonas ruminantium
CCCTGCACGAAGGTACCTGCCGCCATGATAATCTTATCCGCATAGCCCGGCATATCCCACGGCTCCGGTGCCGCATAGGAATCCACCGGGGAATACTTCTGAATACCGCCGCAGAACGCCACCATCTTTTCGGCTGAACCAAGCTCGATGGCCTGAATGATATCGCCGCGCACGTCTGTGGGCAGGGGCAGGGTCTTATAGCCTAAACGGGCAAACATACCGGCGGCAAAGATGGCTCCCTTGATGGACTGCGCTACCACATGGGGCGCTAAGAACAGTCCTTGGAACAGCAGGCGGTTATTCGCAAGGCTTGCGCCCAGTTCATCGCCCATACCCGGTGCCGTCAGACGATAGGAGGCCAGTTCCACCAGTTTATCCCTGCCGACAATATAGCCGCCGGTTGGGGCAATGCCGCCGCCGGGATTCTTAATCAGGGAACCCGCCATAATGTCTGCGCCCACCTGCGTCGGCTCCAGCGTATCCACGAACTCACCATAGCAGTTATCCACAAAGCAGATGCAGTCCGGTTTAAGGCGGTGCACTTCGGCGCAGATGGCCTTGATATCTGCGATAGACAAGGGATTTCGCATACTGTAACCGCGGGAACGCTGAATCTCCACCATCTTGGTCTTGTCGGTAATGACATTCTTGATGCCTTCCATATCGACTTTGCCTTCAATCATGGGCAGCTCGTTATAGAGCACGCCAAATTCCTTCAAGGAACCGGGGCTGGGATTGTCGTAGCCGATAACCGTCTGCATGGTGTCATAGGGCTTGCCCGTCAGCGATACCAGCTCATCACCGGGACGCAGAATGCCAAAGAGCACGGTCGCCAGTGCATGCGTGCCGGATACAAACTGCGTGCGCACCAAAGCCCGTTCCGCGCCAAAGATGTTCGCATAGAGTTCTTCGAGCTTACTGCGGCCAATATCGTCATAGGCATAGCCGGAAGTCGTGTTGAAATGCGCGTCCGAAACCTTGCATTCGCGCATGGCATCGAGCACCTTCAATGTATTTTCCTCGGCAATCGCATCTACATGTGCAAAGAGCTCCTGTGACTGTGCCAATACTTCTTTTTTGAGGTCAACGATTTTCTGTGAAAAAGCCAATGTATATTACTCCTTTAATTCATACTTCGTAAAATTATCTTTTTCCGACAGGGGCAGACGCACTTCCACCTTCGTGCCTGTCTCCTCATATGCCGTTTCCACCACAGCATTTAATTTATGCAGCCTCGTTACGGCAGCCCCTTCATCATAGGGAATCAAGAGCGTCATGCGCACCTGGCTTTCCTGAAAAAAGCCTTCAATACGCCGCTGCAGGCCATCGAGATTTTCTCCCGTCATGGCGGAGATAAAGACGCCATCGCGCCCATGTAAGAGCTGTTCTCTTATATGTGGATTATCCAGCTGGTCAGCCTTGTTAAAGACATAGAGCACAGGCTTGCCGTCTGCTTCGAGTTCTTTAAGCACCGCCACCACGGCTTCAATCTGGGCTTCGAGGTTCTCATTGCTGCAATCCACCACATGCAGGAGCAAATCGGCCTCCTGCACTTCTTCCAAGGTTGCCCGGAAAGCCTTGACCAATGTATGGGGCAGTTTTTGGATAAAGCCTACGGTATCGGTCAGCAGAATTTCCTGCTTTTCCGGCAACTGCAAATGGCGCGTTGTCGGGTCAAGCGTCGCAAAGAGCTTATCTTCGGCAAAGACCTCGGAACCGGTCAGCTTATTTAAGAGCGTGGATTTTCCCGCATTGGTATAGCCGACCAGAGCCACAAGCGGAATCTGCGACTCCTTGCGGCGCTTGCGGTGCAGGCTGCGGCTTTTCTTCATGCCGTCAATCTGTTCTTCGATATCGTGAATCTTGCTGTAAATCCGCCGCCTGTCCACTTCGAGTTTGGTTTCACCTGGGCCGCGGGTACCGATGCCGCCGCCGAGGCGGGATAACGAGAGGCCCTGCCCACTAAGCCGGGGCAGATTGTAGCGAAGCTGCGCAAGCTCCACCTGCAATTTACCTTCCCTTGACCGCGCCCTTTGGGCAAAAATATCCAGTATCAAGGCTGTGCGGTCAATGACCTTGACCCCCAGCATGCGTTCCAGATTATGCTGCTGGGAAGGCGTCAGTTCATCATCGAGAATCAGGAGTGTCGCTTCTAAATTCTGAATCTCCATCGCCAGCTCATTGACCTTTCCACGGCCTAAGAAAAACGCCGCATCCGGCTTTTCCTTGCGCTGGGTAAAGGTAGCTACAACCTTGGCGCCGGCCGTATCGGCAAGGCGTGAAAGTTCCGCCATGGATTCCTCAATGGGCCAGCTGCTGCCGGGGCGCTCTACACCGGCAAGAATAGCCCGCTCCACTTCATCATCAGTGCTCTTGGTGCTCTGGGCCGCCAATTTCTTATTGACCACCGTGACCAACAGATTCAAATTGATTTGCGCGAGTATCTTGTCCTCTGCCGGGCCGTACTGGGTCAGCAGCTGCGTACCATCCTCACTCATTTCGCCCGCAAAGAACGCCAGACAGCCGATAATCTTTTTGTCCTTGCGTCCAATGGCCGCCATGCAGTCAAAGCGCAGGCGGCGCAGGGAGGATAAATCCGGCGCACTCAGGCGCACATCCCCGCTCGGATGGGTATGAATACAGCGAATCCCCGACAGGCGTAAATCCGAGCGGGTCTTTTGCTTAAATTCCGGCAAATCCACGGTAGCCGTGTCACCTAAGGACACCTGCATCACCTTGCCCTGACGGTTTAAGTATACCGCCACTTCCCTATCCGTATCCTCCGTAATGGAGAGCATTTCCTCATTGAGTTCCCGCGTGGAAATCTGGCCGATAGGCACCCGCATATCATAGAGGGCTTTTAATTTTTCCAATATATAGGTTTTAATATTGGCTAAATCGCCATTTACTTGCATATTTCCTCCTTAGGAAAATCAGCCACGGTTCACGATATTGCCGATATGCTTGAGCATAATCGAGAGCGTCCCATCCTCGTTGTTATGAAACTCCATGTACTCCGTGTTATCAAAATACTCCGAAGGAATCGTCAGTTCAATCCCCGTATCGGTCTTTAATTTATGCTTGCACATCTTCTTGATGGTGGCTTCCTGATCCATTTTTACAGGTTCGGTAAAGCCCGCCTCCTTGATGGCATTGTCAAAATCAGCCTGCATGGATGGATTTTCCTTGAAGATTTCCTTGCCGGCTTCCACCAAATCCAGCTCGTCCGTAGTCTGCATATTCTCCGTCACATAGCTCTTGACCGCCGCTTCGGTGGCTACCTTGTCCTGCCCATAGGCTTCAGCGACCTTTGCCGCCGTCTTGCTGAGGTTCTTGATGGCTTCTTTCGGCGAAGGGGTCAGGCTGCATTCCAGCAGAATTTCGGGGAATACCAGAATGCTGTTGCCGTCAATGGTGTATTTTTTCGCCGTGACCGAGATTTCCTTGCTCTCCGTATCGATAAAGGCAAATTCCTCCATCTTCTGCGAGAGGTTCGGCATAATCGAATAATGATTGATGATTTCGTTCTTGATGCCCGCTTCCGTCTGATTCACCTGATGGGTATAGCCGATATGGCTGTTGGATTTGAAAATCACAATCTGCCTTCTGTCGTCAATGCGCACATCGGCCACAATCACATCACTCGAGGCCATTTCCTCGGCATGGACAAAGGCATCCTCCAGTTTCTTCGTCAGTTCCTTGGAAAAGGGTACAAAGCTCATTTCCCCGCTCAAATATTCCTTGACCAGCTGCGCGCAATGGCTGTCCTCATAAAAGCTGCCCGGCTTGGCATCCTGGCTGCCCCAGGATTTTTCGATATGCTTGAGCAGGAAGGTTTCAATACTGTCCTGCACCGTAAGCTCCTCATCCGAATAGACCGTCATACCGGAGTTAAAATCGAGTATATGTAAAATCGCTTTATCAATTATTACCATAATGCACCTGCTCTTTCTGTTCTTCTGCCCATGACCTCACCTGCTGCAAGCGGGCGGGCATCCGGGTACGCAGTTTTTCCTCCAGCTCCTGCAGGTCATTTGAGTCAAAATCATAGTTTACGTCAGGGATATTCCAAATCCGTGCCTCCGAAAAAAATTCGTCCCGATAAATATTATAATAAACCGTAAAACTGCTCGCCAAGGTAAAATCCACATAATCAATGACAATGTAGGAGCCATTGTTGATTTTCACAGGCTGGGACGGACGGATAAAGAGCTCAAAGCCTTCACTCTCTGCCGGCAAATCCCTGCCGAACTGCCACTCCGGCAAATTAAGCCCCTCGACAATGCTGCTCAGCGTTGCGGGATTAAACTGCGCCATATCTTTGAGCACCTGCTCAAACTGTGCCTCCAAAAGCTCCTCAAACACGGAAAGTTTGGCGGTGATAAACTCAATGCGGGCAAATTCAATCAACCCGATTTTCAGCCGCACCTTGTACTCATGGGTTTCCTCATGGAAGTAGACAATAGCACTCTTATGCCACTTTTCATTGACATAGGAATACAAATCGTATTTGTCCTTGCCTATCACCGGCTCCCGCTGCAAGGTAAAGCCATGCCACGCCTCCGGCAAAGCAGCCATATATTCCCAGCCGTCTGTTTCCTCTTTGATTTTGGCAATCGTTTCTTCTTTCATATAGGTAGGCCTTTCCTGCAAAACCATACAAGAAAAGCTCCCAGGCAAAGCCTAAGAGCTTGTAATTTCAAATGGTGACCCACCACGGAATCGAACCGTGAACCTACTGATTAAGAGTCAGTTGCTCTGCCAGTTGAGCTAGTGAGTCATTAGCCCTGTTCTCAAGGACATGTAATATAATATCACTAAGCCATGCACTCGTCAAGGACTTTTTTCAAAAAAACTCAAAAACTTAAATATAATTCTGCACGGCCTTTTCCATCACGCAGCAATGGAAGATTTCTGTACGATTGGACACATTCATCTTCTTCGCAATCGAAGATATGTGCTTCTTCACCGTGGCCTCAGCGCAGAACAATTTGTCCGCAATCTGCTGATTGGTCATACCACGGCAGATAAGTCCCGTAATCTGTCGTTCTCTGTCGGTCAGACCAAAACGCTCAATAAGAACTTTTTTAGCCTGCTGACCTTTTTCATTCTGCGGATGAAACTCGTACATACGTCGCGTAATCAATGGTTCCATCAGCCGCAGACGGAAAATATCCTTGTCGGTAAAATTGCCGCTTTCCTCACGTCTCAGCAGCCAGAATTTACCAACCAGCAATCCCTTGTGCACCAAAAAAACCTTGCAGGCATAACTCATACCCAGTTCATCATGCACCATGCGACCGATTTCAGTCTGGGACAAAAAAGCATCGCTGAACATATCCGAGTCGCGGAATACCTGAGATTTTTTTTGCCATTCCAAAGTATTGTACACGCTGGACTTATGTGCCAGCTCCGCTGCTTTGAACAAGGCATCTGTTGTGGGGACAACAGGGGCATTTTTATACGCCATTGGTTCCAGACATTCCTTTGCCTCCGGATTGTTTTTGACCACGTAAGATACGCCGCAGTCAAAAGGAGCGATTTCACTCATAACCTCGAACACTGTATGCCGGAACTCATCCACCGGAGCGGTCATAATCCGCGTAAGTCCAGTAGACATCTGCCAGCATTCCTGTTCATTCAGTTGCAGCATAAAATCCTGCCTTTCTTGGGGAAATATTAAGTTAACACATCACACACATAACACAACGGATTCATTATACGCCAAAAGAACGGGTCTGGCAAGACCCGTTCTTCTCTAAATATAATTCCTTTACCTGCAAAGCTTCCCCATTCTTGAAGGTATCTTTTGTGTCATCACTTCCCCAAGTGACATAGGTCATTATACGCTTGAGGATTTACTGCCGCAATAACCAAAAAGTGGAATCTTTTCAGGCAAGTACTACTAAAGTAGTAGCATCAGCGGACTTTATCGGCAGCTGCTGCCAGTTCCTGCAATTCCTCACCGGTAAATTCATATTTTTCATTGCAGAAATGGCAGCTTACTTCCGCATGTCCATCAGCAACCAGACTGTCCAAATCCTCTTTGCCCAAGCTGATGAGCACGTTAAAGAGCATTTCCTTGGAGCAATGGCACTTGAAGGCCAAATCCGTTTCCGACATATAGTTGATGTCAAAGCCCTGCAGCATTTCGGCAATGATGTCCTTGGCAGAATAGCCCTTCTCCACCATGTGCGAAACAGAATTCACCTTCTGCAGATTGGCTTCAAGTTTGCTGATACATTCTTCCGTGGCATCCGGCAATGGCTGAATAAAGAAACCGCCCGCCCCGATGCACTTGAAGTCCGGATTCACCAGCACGCCCAAACCAATACTGGACGGTGTCTGCTCGGAAACATAGAGGTACTTGGTCAAATCGTCGGCAATTTCGCCATCGGTGATTTCACAGCTGCCCGTGATGGGATTTCTAAGGCCCGTAAAGCGCGTCACGGATACTGTGCCGTTCGTGCCGACACCGCCGCCCACATCAATCTTACCCTTGTCGTTAAGCGGCAGGTTCACATGGGGATTGCCCACATAGCCGCGCACATAACCTTCCGGCGTAGCATCGGCAGTCACAATACCTAAAGGGCCGCCACCGTTAAACTTCACCGTCAGCGCTTCCTTATTCTTGAGGTTGGCGGCCAGCAGGAGCGCGCCTGTCATGGTGCGCCCCAAGGCTGCTGCCGCCACCGGATAGCAGTCATGGCGGCGGATGGCTTCATTTACTAAATCCGTAGTCACTGCCGCATAAATGCGTACACCATCGGCTGTGGCTTTTACTAAATGGTCTTTCATTACATCTTTCCTCTCAAAAATAAAGGCCCTCCCCTGCGGGAAGGCCTGCTTGTCAATCAAACGTATAAGTTGCCAGAACTTCGTCCGTATCAATATCATAAATCGAAATCGTCTTTTTGTCCAGCACCGCAAAGGTATTGCGCTTGTCTTCCCGCTTGGAAAGAGCCGCCGAACCCGGATTCAAAAAGACGGTATTGCCCCGCTTTTCGAGCACCGTGGTATGGATATGGCCGCTGATAAAGAGGTCGGCCTTTAAATGCGCCGCCAGTTTATCCTTTTCGGCATCCGTCATCACCGCATCACCATGAGTCACGATAATCCGCAGGCCCTCGGCCACCACATAGGCATAGGGTGCCTCAATGGGCAGTTCCAGACAGCTGGCATCCACGGAAGAATCGCAGTTGCCCTTGGCAATGATGACCGGCACCGGGCAGTTGTTGATTTTCTCTACCAGGCCGGCCGGATTATAGTCCGCCTTCATGGGATTGCGCGGCCCATGATAGAGCACATCCCCGGCATGAAGAATCATATCCGCATCATGAAACTGCTTGTCAAAGGCCGTCTGCCACGCGCCTTCATGCCCATGGGTATCGCTGATAATGCCAATTTTCATTTGCTTCCAGCCCTCCTAAATACTCAGCCGATTTTTTTCAACAGATTTGCCATTTCCATAGCGGCCATAGCAGCATCCGTGCCTTTGTTGCCGGCCTTCGTACCGGCGCGTTCCACGGCCTGCTCGATATTTTCCGTGGTAACTACACCGAAGATGGTCGGTACGCCCGTCTGCATCCCCACCTGCGCTACACCCTTGGAAACTTCATTGCAGACATAGTCATAATGGGTCGTCGAACCACGGATAACCGCGCCCAGCGCGATAACTGCGTCATACTTGCCGGATTCAGCCATTTTCTTGGCAACCACGGGAATCTCAAAGGCGCCCGGCACCCAGGCCACATCAATATCCTCGTCCTTGGCTTCATGGCGGTGCAGGGCATCCAACGCGCCGCCTAAGAGCTTGCTCGTGATGAATTCGTTGAAGCGGGCTACCACGATACCCACCTTCATATCTTTTGCCGTAATAAAACCTTCAATAACATTAGCCATTGTCTTTTCCTCCCAATATAAATTATTTTAAGGTGTCGTCATTTAAGAGATGACCCATCTTGGTCTTTTTAATCGTGAGATACTTCTTGTCAAACTTGTTGGCATGAATCATCAGCGGCACGCGTTCCGTAATGGTCAGGCCGTAGCCTTCAAGACCTGCTCTCTTGGCCGGATTATTGGTCATCAGGCGGATGCTCGTAAGCCCCAAATCGGCAAGAATCTGTGCGCCGATACCATAATCGCGCAGGTCGGGAGCAAAGCCCAGTTCCACATTGGCCTCTACCGTATCGCGTCCCTTGTCCTGCAAGGCATAGGCGCGCATCTTATTGGCCAGGCCAATGCCGCGGCCTTCCTGACGCATATAGAGGACGACGCCCTCACCGGCCTTTTCAATCTTTTCCAAAGCTGCATGGAGCTGGTCGCCGCAGTCGCAGCGCAGGGAGCCTAAGGCATCGCCCGTCAGACATTCGGAATGCACGCGCACGAGCACATCCTTCTTGCCTTCCACATCACCTTTGACAATCGCCAAATGACACTTGCCGTCCAGTTTGCTCTCATAGGACTTGATGCGGAAATGACCGAACTTGCTCGGGAAGTCCACATCGGCCACCTTCTGCACAAAGGACTCTGTACGCTTGCGGTACTCAATCAGGGATTTGACCGTAATCATATGCAGATTGTGTTCCTTGGCAAATTCGATAAGCTTCGGTGTGCGCATCATATGGCCGTCATCATCCATGATTTCACAGCAGAGCCCCGCCGGATAGAAACCGGCAAGGCGCGCCAAATCCGTGGTCGTTTCCGTATGACCGGCACGGCGCAGTACGCCGCCCTCTACCGAACGCAGCGGGAATACATGGCCCGGACGGCGGAAACTCGATGCCTTGGCCTTGGGGTCCAAAAGTTTTTTGATGGTCTGGCAGCGCTCATAAGCGGAAATGCCCGTTTCCGTATCAAAAGCGTCAATGGATACGGTGAACGCCGTTTCATGGTTATCCGTATTATTGACCACCATCTGACCGATATTGAGTTCATCGAGACGCTTGCCGTCAATCGGCGTGCAGATAAGCCCCTTGGCATAGGTAGCCATAAAGTTGACATCTTCCGGCGTAACCGTAGCCGCAGCCACGATTAAATCGCCCTCATTTTCGCGGTCTTCATCATCCACCACGACGACCATCTTGCCGTTCTTTATATCTTCGATTGCTTGTTCAACCGTTGCAAAATCTGACATATTCCAAAAACTCCTCACTTAAAATCCGTTTTCCCTCAAAAAATCAAGGGTCATATTGCCTTGTGCCTTGGCTGGAGCATTGCTGCCTTTAAGCATCTTTTCCACATACTTGCCCAGCACATCCGTTTCAATATTTATCGGGCTGCCTGTCTTTTTGCTGCCCAGATTCGTGACCTCCCGCGTATGGGGAATCAGGCTGACGGTAAAATCACTGTCCGTCACCTGCGCCACCGTCAGGCTGATGCCGTCCAATGCCACAGAACCTTTCTCCACGATATAGCGCAAAAGACTGCTGTCTGCGTTCACCGTCATCAATATGGCATTGCCCTCATCGGCAAATTTGACAATCTCGCCCGTGCCGTCAATATGACCGCTGACAATATGCCCCCCCAGACGGCTGGCAAGGGTCAGCGCCCGTTCCAGATTCACAGGGCTGCCCTTTTTGAGCTCCGCCAGTGACGTGCGGCGCACCGTTTCCGGCATCACATCCGCCGTAAACCCTGACCGGTCAAAATGCGTGACTGTCAGACATACGCCGTTGACCGCAATGCTGTCGCCTAAATGCACATCTTCCATTACCTTGGCGCAGTTAATGACGAGACTGCCACCGCCAATACGGGCGACCTGCCCGACTTCTTCAATTATGCCTGTAAACAATCTCTCACCGCCCTTTTACGTAACCGGTCAATAAAATGTCCTGACCAATGGTTTCTACCGTGGTGCGCTCCAGTTCCACCGCTTCGGTAAGTTCGGCAAAACCTTCGCCTTCCACAGGCGTCAACGCCTCACGCCCCCCAATCAGCTTGGGCGCAATAAAGGCATGTACCTTGTCCACGAGTCCGGCCTTAAGCAGGGAGAAATTCACCTGTCCGCCGCCTTCGACAAACACCGAACAAATCTCCATTTCGCCGAGCTTGTGCATAAGCAGGTCCATATCCACCTGTTCGCCGTCACCGGCAACCATGATGGCAACGCCCTTGTCCTTCAAAGCCTGCACCCGTTCCTGCGGAGCTTTTGCCGTCACCGCAATGATGGTCAGCGCCGCACCATTGGTCACAAGTGCCGCATCCAGCGGCGTTCTGGCCTTGCTGTCAACCACGATACGCACAGGATTTTTGCCCTGCCCATCAGGGAGCCTTGCCGTAAGGCTGGGATTATCCGCCAGTACCGTACCAATGCCCACCATAATGCCATCGTAGATATCCCGATACTCATGCACTCTGCTCCTTGCCGCCTCGCCGGTAATCCATTGGGATTTTCCCGTATAAGTGGCAATCTTGCCATCAAGACTCATCGCGGTTTTGAGTACCACATAGGGCAGCTTCGTGGCAATCCATTTCAAAAACACTTCGTTAAGTTTGCGTGCCTCGTCCTCCAGCACGCCGCAGCGCACTTCGATGCCGGCCCGTTCCAGTATGGCTATGCCCTTGCCGGCCACCTTGGGATTGGGGTCGCCCATGGCGATAACCACCCGCTTCAGCCCTGCCTTGACCACAGCTTCGGCGCAGGGGCCGGTACGCCCATAATGGGAACACGGCTCCAAGGTCACATAAAGCGTGGCACCCTTAGCCAAATCCCCTGCCATATTCAACGCGTGAATCTCGGCATGGGGTGTCCCGGCCTTGCGGTGCCAGCCTGCTCCCACAATGCGGCCCTCACGGACTATCACCGCCCCCACCAGTGGATTGGGCGAAGTGCGTCCGACAGCATTGCGTGCTAAGGAGAGCGCCACGCGCATAAAATCTTCATCCTGCAAATTCATCACCTCAAATTCGACGAAATTGAAATTAAGGTTTGTGAATGAGACCCTAAGAAAACGAAAAACCACCGCGAAGATTTTCCTCGCGGTGGCTGCTTTTTGCATGCAAAAACAACATGCCTTTTCTCCTCCCGACTATACGGTCGGCTTCGGAATTTCACCGAATCGTGCCTGAATACTCAGGCTTGCGGGCTATACCGCCGGTGGGGAACTGCCCCCCGCCTCAAAGACAAATCTCTGCCCATTATGATAGCAGAAATAACGCAAAAAATCAACTGCGTCATTTAAGCTGCGGTCAGCCAAAAGTCAGCTGACCCTCACTGCCGACAGCACAAATATCCGTTTGGGAGGATGAACCCGGTTTTGCAACCTTGTCGATGTAAAAACCATCTGGATTGGTCATAAAGCGCCAATACTGCTGCTCGGCAGGCGAAACCGCAATTGTGTGCATAAAGGTATAGGGCAGCGTCCCCACATGCCTGACCTTCCCCTTTTCCACTTTCAGAACCAATGTCTGCCTGCCGCCTTCCTGTGTCTGCCCGTCAATATAGAGAAAGTTGTCCTTGTTCTGCATGTGAACCAGAACCGGCTGCAAATTCGTAAGCGCCGCTGCAAAATCCGTTTTCCGCCCATTCAGCGTAACGGTCACTTTGCCCTCCCCCTGATTAACAGACAGCACATCACGCCTGCCATTATCCTTGAGCGAAGTAATCAACGGATAGTAATGCGGAAACGGCTGCGCATATACCTCGGCAGTTTCCAGATAGGCTTCGTTAAACAGCTGCGGCTGCTCCTGAAACAGCACCGTGGTCTGCAACAGCCCTTCGGCATAAGCCGCAATTGCATAAGGATTGAAATAAACCGTCACGCCGCGCGGGTCAAGCGTCCAGTTGAGCTTTCCTTGCAAAGCATACTTGCGCACCTGCGTTTCCATATCAAAAAAACTGGCATCAGGATGCTCCTTTTTAAGCTGGGCAATAATGATATCCGTAAACCTGCCCATATCCTTTACCACAGCAGACAGGGCTATTTCCTCACCGGTCATGGTATTGAAGTTTACACCCTGCCAGCCGTACATACCATGCGCACCGGCACCATTCTCGTATTCCATTTCCAGATAGCTGACCACAGCATCATCCGCCCGGCGCATGATAACATCCATATCCTGAGCAAAGGGATGATAATAATTGGGGCTTTCCCTGCGAAACTGTACCGCTTCCGCCTTCATGCCCACACTATCCTTTTGCATACGTGCCCAATCAGCAGATGTACGCTGCTCAATAGCTGCACTGAGTTTTGGAAAGCGTTCACGCAGTTCCTTATCCACAGCCAGCCCTGCAAACCGTTGATACAAAACCTCATGCTCTCCCTGCTCATCCTTGTCCATAAAACTCTGCTGGCGGATTTGCTTGAAAAAACCGCCAATCGCCTGCGGCACCGCTTCAGCAACGCTGACGGACAGCATAGCTGCCGTTAAGCCAGCACATAGACAGGCACGCAGTTTGAATTTTTCAAACACAGTAATCCCCTCCTCTAAAAATCACCCCTGACACCTATTCGCTTTATCCCAATAGGTATCAGGGGGATTTTTATCATGAAAACTTACTCTTTTTTCTTCCCTTGCGCCTCAATAATCTTTACTGCTTCCCGTTCCGGAACCGGCTCATAGCGGGTAAATTCCAGACTGTAGGAGCCGCGTCCCTGCGTCAGGCTGCGCAAGTCCGTAGCAAAGCGGTAAAGTTCCGCTTCGGGGATAAGGGCAGAGATTTCGCTCATGTCCTTGCCCTTGCTGTCTACCCCTAAGATATGGGCGCGTTTGCTGTTGAGCTTGCCCATAACATCACCCATGTAATATTCCGGCGTAACCACGCGGATGGTATCGATGGGTTCGAGCAGGATGGGGGAAGCATCCATAACGCCCTTGCGGATGGCAATGCCGGCAGCAGTCTTGAAGGCCGCCTCTGACGAGTCAACAGAGTGATAGGAGCCATCGTAGAGGTTGACCTTTACATCCACTACGGGGAAGCCCGCCATGACACCTGCCGCCAAGGCTTCTTCCGTGCCTTTCTCTACAGCCGGAATATACTGGCGCGGAACACTGCCGCCAAAGATGGTTTCCGTAAAGACATTGCCCTCTCCTGCCGGCTGCGGGCTGATTTCCAGCCATACATCACCGAACTGTCCATGACCACCACTCTGTTTCTTATGGCGCCCCTGAACCTGTACACTCTTGCGAATGGTTTCACGGTAAGCCACTTTGGGCTGCGAGAGCACCATTTCGGCACCGAATTTCCGCTGCAGCTGTTCGGCCAGAATTTCCAGATGCACCTCACCAATACCTTTAACCAATGTTTCTCTGGTTTCCTGTTTTTTCTGTACAACCAGCGTGGGGTCTTCATCCTGCTGTTTGGCCAATGCGCCAAAGACCTTATCCTCCTCACCTTTTTTCTTGGCCGTCACGGCCATTTCCAGCATAGGTTCGGGATAGCTGATGCCCTCATACTGAATGGGATTGTTCTTGTCGCAGAGGGTGTCACCCGTGCGTACCTGCTGCAGCTTAGTCGTAACCACAATATCCCCCGCAGCTGCCAGAGACAGATTTTCCTGCCGTTTGCCCTGCATGGTGAACAGCGTGCCGATACGTTCCTCACCTTTTTTATTGACATGGTAGTAATTGGCATCGCCCTTCATTTCACCGGACAGAATGCGGATAAAGCTCTGCCGTCCCACAAAGGGGTCAACCGTGGTCTTAAAGACCTGTGCAGAGAAGGCATCTTCCGTACGGCGTTCCTTGATTTCCCCGCTGATGGGGTCGGTGCCGATAGACACCTTGAAGTACGGAGTCGGCATATATTCCACCAAGCCATTCATAAGCTGACGGATACCGATATTCTGTTTTGCCGATGCACAGAACACGGGGAAAATCTTGCCGGCCTGAATACCTTCAATCATGGCCGCAGCCACTTCGACTTCGGTGATTTCCTCGCCTTCAATATATTTTTCTAGCAGTTCGTTATTGAATTCCGCTACGGCTTCAATGAGTTTCTGGCGGGCTTCTTCTACTTCACCCTGAATGTATTCCGGTACTTCGTCCTTCACCACTTCATTGTCATGGGTTACAATTTTCATGTGCAGTGCCAAAAGGTCAACCACGCCCTGAAAAGCCGCTTCCTTGCCAATGGGAATCTGCACGGGAACAACGCCATCACCAAAGCGTACCCGCAGCTCCTCCACTACGCCGTCAAAGTCGGCATGTTCCCTGTCCATCTTGTTGATAAGGAAGGCTCTGGGCAGCTCATTTTCCTCGGCAAAGGCAAAGGCACTTTCCGTTCCGGATTTAATCCCTGAGGATGCGGATATAACAATCAATGCGCTGTCAGCAGCTGCCATTGCCCCCTTTACATCCCCCACAAAATCCGGATAGCCGGGGGTGTCAATGAAGTTCAGCTTGAAATCACGCCACTCACAGGCAACTAATTTTGCGCCAATCGTCATCTTGCGCTTACTTTCTTCCGGGTCGTAATCCAATGCGCTGGTGCCGTCTTCCACACTGCCCAGCCGCTTTACAACGCCCGTATTGAACAAACATGCATCCAAAAGACTGGTCTTGCCCGTTTTGCCATGTCCGGTTACTGCAATATTGCGGATATTGGTACTCTTGTAGTTCTTCATCGACAGTCCCTCCATTTCATATACTGT
Source organism: Pseudoselenomonas ruminantium (assembly GCA_002448495.1). Classification (GTDB taxonomy): domain Bacteria; phylum Bacillota; class Negativicutes; order Selenomonadales; family Selenomonadaceae; genus Selenomonas_A; species Selenomonas_A ruminantium_I. The sequence continues at coordinate 14,595 of DJYL01000118.1, forward strand.
TTTCTATATTCTCTGAATTTCATTTTAATTCCTGCAAAAACAGAATAATTTATATAAAAAACTGCCCTCACTTTCGTGAAGGCAGTCTGCCGTCAAATTAGTATTTAACGCTGGATTTGAATGCGAGGCTGTCGCTGGCTGCGATTTCAATGGTCTCACCCGTCTGCGGGTTGCGGCCGGAACGTGCATTGCGATGAGCCTTCTTGAAGGTACCAAAGCCAATCAGGCGGATTTCCGCATCAGCCTTAACGCTTTCCTTCACCGTTTCGAGCAGTGCATCAACAACAGCTTTCGTGTCCTTCTTGGATACGCCAGCAGCTTCTGCAACTTTATCAACGAGAATAGTCTTGCTAATTACTTCTTTTGCCATAGTAATAATCCCCTTTCAATATACTAACAAGTCGTATTATAGCCGATAAACCAAGTCGCGTCAACCAAAAACAGAAATTTCTCTTGTTTTATCTTGAAATTATTATTTTGCTTACCAAAAACGCAGCCAACTGCGGGCTGCGCTTTACAAACTTATACTTCTTGAATAATGGGAAGAATCATCGGACGGCGGCGGGTCTTTTCAAAGAGATACCGCCCTAAAGCGTCGCGAACATTGGCCTTAATGGCTGCCCATTCCTTGACCCCTTCATCCTGACAGCGGTCCAAAGCCTGTTCGACTCTGGCTCTTGCTTCATCCATCAGGGCTTCCGATTCACGCACATAGACAAAGCCGCGGGATACGATATCCGGGCCACCCACCACAGTATTGGATGCCCTGTCCATCGCGATGACGATAATCAGAATACCATCCTGCGACAGCTGGCGGCGGTCACGCAAAACGATGTTGCCGACATCACCGACACCCAGACCATCAACCATGACCATACCGGCTGTAACCTTACCGGCTACCTGCCCTTTATCGCGGGTAAATTCAAATACATAGCCATTTTCCCCAAGGAAGATATGGTCTTTGGGCATACCCAGTTCCTGTGCCAGTTTGGCATGCTGTACCAGATGATGATACTCGCCATGCACAGGGATAAAGAACTTCGGACGCACGAGGTTGTGCATAAGCTTCAGTTCTTCGCGGCTGGCATGACCGGATACATGCACTTCCTTATCGCGGCCATAGACCACATTCGCCCCCAAACGCATGAGGTTGTCAATGGTCTTGGAAACCAGTTTTTCATTGCCCGGAATCGGCGTTGCCGAGATGATAACCGTATCATCGGGGACAATGGTTACTTTGCGATGGTCAGACATCGCCATGCGGGTCAGGGCCGACATCGGCTCACCCTGACTGCCGGTAGTGACAATAACGATTTGTTCGGCGCGGTAATTATTGATTTCATCAATATCAATTATAGTTCCTTCCGGAGCGGTAATATAACCAAGCTCCAGGGAAATCGTCACCACGTTGACCATGCTGCGGCCCAGAATGGCCACCTTGCGCTTATAGCGCACAGCAGTATCAATGACCTGCTGAATACGATGCACATTCGAGGAGAATGTCGCTACAATAATGCGGCTGCGGGCACCGTGGAAAGCCTTGTCAAAGGACGCTCCGACCGTGCTTTCGCTCGGCGTATGTCCAGCCCGTTCCGCATTGGTGGAATCGGCCATCATCAAGAGAACCCCTTTGTTCCCCAGCTCCGAGAAACGGCGGAAATCCGTCATCTTGCCGTCAATCGGTGTGTAGTCGAGCTTGAAGTCACCCGTATGGACAATCATGCCCACCGGTGTCTTGATGGAAAGCCCCACCGCATCGGGAATGGAATGGTTCACACGGATAAAGCCCACGCTGAAACAGCCCACATTGATAATGTCCCCTTGCATTACCGAATGCAGATTGCTCGAATCCACACCATTTTCCTTGAGACGGCCTTCCAAAATGCCCAGCGTCAAACGCGTGCCATAGACCGGCACATTGAGCTGTTTAAGGACATAGGGCAGGGCACCAATATGGTCTTCGTGCCCGTGGGTCAGGACAATCGCCTTAATCATATCGCGATTCTCCAAAAGATAGCTGATATCCGGAATAACGAGGTCCACGCCCAGCATATCTTCTTCGGGGAACATGAGCCCGGAATCAATCACGAGAATTTCATCGCCAACCCGGACGACCGTCATGTTCTTGCCGATTTCCCCTAGTCCGCCCAAGGGAATAATCTGTAGTTTTTGTGCTTTTGCCAAAAATTACACCTCCATAATTCAGTTGTCTTCTTGCTTATTTTAATTCTTATATTTCATTGCGTCTGCGCAATCAAAGTCCGAACAATTCATTCTTTACTATTTTATCATTCCAATTGCCATAATGCAACGAAAAAAGGACATTTCCCTGCGATAAAGCAGAAAAATGTCCCTCATATACGCTATTTTGCCAAAATTTTTTCTTACATATCCGGCCTTACCCCGGTTTTGCCGGTGAACTTATGATAGTTTCCCCCCTTGCGGCGGCTCATGAGTTCATCCAAGAGCTGGTCAGGCGTCAATTTGTGATAAGCCAGAAGCACCAGACAGTGATACCAGAGGTCGCCCATTTCGTAGAGCACTTCCTCACTCTTGTTGTTCTTGGACGCAATAACCGTTTCCACGGCCTCCTCACCGACTTTTTTGAGGATTTTATCCTGTCCCTTCTCAAAGAGGTAATTGGTGTAGGAACCTTCCACAGGATTCAGCTGGCGCTCCTGAATGAC
>DJYL01000118.1:17402-17726 GCA_002448495.1 Pseudoselenomonas ruminantium
CCTTTTTCCTTCTCCTCCACCAGCTTGCGCCCGCTGAAGCAGGTGTATGTACCCGTATGACAGGCCACACCGGTCTGATGAACCTTAATCAGCAGGGTATCTCCGTCACAGTCATAGGAAATCTCCTTGACCTTCTGCTTGTTGCCGGATTCCTCCCCCTTGTTCCACAAACGCTGACGGCTGCGGCTGTAATACCATGTATAGCCTGTCTCAATGGTCTTTTCCAAAGACTCCTTATTCATATAGGCCAACATCAGCACCTGTCCGTTTTCCTCCTGCACCACGGCCGGTACAAGACCCTTGTCGTCAAATTTAATCATCGAA
>DJYL01000169.1 GCA_002448495.1 Pseudoselenomonas ruminantium
TCCTGCCGGCTTATCTTCATCCGGTAAATCAGCGGGGTCAATAATCTGAATATCCATGGATTCCATGGCTTCATTAATCTTGCTGCTTTCACATTGCTTTACCAGATTCGTATAGATATCTTCTTTGATGCTTGCTTCCCGCTGCAAAGTAAGGTATTCCAAAACTTCCTGTGGGAAGTTTTCCAGTTCTTTTTCCTTTTCTTCCTTCCTGGCCTGGATAGAGGCTTTGCTGGCTTCAGACACGGCTATGCTGACCTGGGCATTGGCCTGTTCGCCAATCAAGGCTGCCTGCGTGGGGTTCATCGATGTGTATTTCGAAGCCACGATGGTGTTTACTTCTTCAGACAATTTCTTCTGCAGGACAGCGATTTTTTCTTTAGCCGAAATCACGCTGGGATGGTCTTCGGTATAGCGTTCCTGCAAACCGACCAAACCGACCTGTGCATCTACTATCTGCTTGCGCAGAGCCATGACATTTTCATTGTCATTAATATTGAAATTCTGACTGCTGGAACGGATATCACCGAGTTTTGCTGATACGGCATCCAGTTTCGCCTGATTGGCTTTCTGCTGAACTTCCATATTGCTGATGGCTTCATCAAAGGTATTCATTTTGGCCACTGCGGCTTTTGCCTGTTCGTCCGGACTGTAAACCTTGTGCGTCTGCTGATATTCCGCAAATTTTGTGCGGGCATCTTCGGCATCTTTTTTCGCTTCATCTATGCGTTCATTAAGAAACTGGATCAATGTGCTCTGGGTCTGCTTGCCCTTGTTCGTCTGCAGCGCAAGGAAGTTATCCACAACACCCTGACTGATCATCTGTGCTTCTTCTGGTGACTTGCCCGTTGCCGTAACGGTAATCAGATTTGTCTGTTTTGTATTTTCAATTTTGAGGACTTTCTTAGCAAAGTCCTTGGCCTGCGGCTTTTTCTTTTCATCTTCCCATTCCATTTGATCGATAATGGGGTCCAGCACGGTACGGGATTTCATCAGTTCGATGTAGCTCAGGGTATCCGCACTGCCGCCTCCACCTATTCCCATAGCAACGGCCATAGCGGCTGCGCCGCCCAGGTCTTTTCCTGCACTACGCGTCTGCACCAGCGTGGTGGATTCATAGGTCTTGGGCAGAACTAACGCTACGATAAGTGCCAATGCTGTACAGCCGCCCACAATTTTACCCACGGTCTTGCGGCGGTCATACAGGATTTGCATTAATCGGCCGAGGTCAATGCTTTCTTCGTTTTCCATGGTTAAACTTCGCTCCTTGATGTGTCATTATGTACTGTCATATTTTTTATGTCGCATTTCGCAACTCTTATTATATGTTTCAATTCGTTATAAGTCAATAATATATGTTTCATTATGACATTGAATCTATGCCTGTGAACGAGGCTCTTATATAATGAAGGTAATTATTTGCTTCGAGGAGTGATTCGCATCGAAAACAAACTTCAACTTCTGCGCGAACTGCATGACTGGAAACAGCAGGATGTAGCGGACGCGCTGGGTGTTACCCGTTCTACATATGCTAATTACGAATCTGGGCGCCGTTCACCGGACATTGACACGTTGATGCGCTTGGCAGATGTTTATGGTATCTCCTTGGATGAACTGACCGGTCATGCGATAAAACCATCCAGCAGCCTGCAGCTGACCAGTCAGGCGTTGCGCCTGCTCAAGAACTTCAATCAGCTGCCGACAGACTCGCAGGAATGGTATATTGCCCATATGGCATTTGATGCCAAGGCCAATCAGGCAATGACCACACCAGCCACTACATATACTTATGAACAGAGCGCCATCTCTTGTGTATCCGAAAGCAGACATAAAAAATAGGCATTTCGATTGCTGTTAATCGAAATGCCTATTTTTCTTATTTACGTGCCTTCTCCTTGGCTGTTACTGCTACATCTTTAATTGTTTGCAGATATTCACGCTCTACCGGAGAAAGGTTTTGTACTTGGAATTTCCGATATTCCGTCTCTGCTTTGCTCATGGCCTCTGCATGACTTATCTTTCCGGCAGTTTTCAATATCTCCCGCCCACCAGACGTCAGCACCGCATCTAATTGCGCAATGTAATCCATAATTACCACCACCAAGATTTTTCAACCTGTCATCATCCATTGTAAAGCCTTTGATAATGTACTCTTTAAGACGTTCCGTGGCCCAACGACGAAATTGCGTGGCGATTTTGGACTTAATGCGATACCCTAAAGAAATAATCATATCTAGATTATAATGCGTCACACTATAATTTTTCCCATCAGCAGCAGTTGTTCGGAATTTCCGAACAACTGCCGTTTCCTCTAACTCACCTTCTTCAAAAATATGTTTTATATGTTCGCTAACATTAGACTTACTGGATTGGTATAAATTTACAAGCTGTGCCTGGGTTAGCCAAACCGTCTCATCTTCAAATCTTACATCAACTTTGGTTTTGCCATCCTCTGTCTGGTAAATAATCACATTCCCTTGTCTACTTAATTCCTCGTTTTCATGCATTTGGCAAACCTCCCTTATTCATACATCTTTACGAATAACTCCCACCTCAATTTTATCACAAAAATGACCGCAACACATGGACATTGCGGTCATTTTTCTTTATTTTATTCCGTTGCCAACACAGCTTTTTCCTCCGCTTTCAGCTGAGCCATATCCTCACGCTCCTGACCGTTCCAGCGGTATTTGACGGTCAGTACCAGTATGGCGGCGGTGAGCATAAAGGCGGCCATGATGTAATAGCCCAAGTCGAAGGCACCGGTACTCGTCTGTACCCAGGCCATCATATTAGGGCCTACCCAGCCGCCGATATTGCCACAGGAGTTGATGAGGGCAACCGAGGCGGCAGCTGCCGGGCCGGTAAGGAAGGTCGTGGGAATCGTCCACCATACGCCCATAGCCGCATAGATGCCGATAGCGGACAGGCAGACGAGGAACAGTGCCATGCCCATGCTGTCCACAAACGGCGAACAGCCAAGGCCGATGGCACCGACCAGCAGTGCTCCGGCTACATGCCATACTTTATCGCCTGTACGGGTGGACGTATGGCCGATAATGACCTGTACCACAAGCGCAGCCAGCATCGGTATCGCAATTGCACCGCCCAGAAGCGTTGTCGACCAGCCGGAGAGTCCTTTGAGCACGGTGGGCATCCAGAAGTTGAAGCCCCAAAAGCCAACCACCCAGAGGAAATAAATCAGGCAGAGTTTCAGCACTTTCGGCTCACAGAATGCCTGCCAAACCGTGTATTTCTTCACGCGGTGCATGGCGGCCTGTTCTTCCTCATATACTTTGGTTAGATAGTCTTTTTCCTCGGCGGTCAGCCAGGCAGCCTGTTCTGGACGGTCTTTGACCGCAAAGAAGAAGTATACGGCAAAAGCCAATGCAGGCAAAGCTTCCAGGATAAAGAGTTCCTGCCAGCCATGCAGGCCGAACAAAGAAGTTTCCAGCAGGACACCCGCCAGCGGCGCGCCGATAATCGTGGAAATCAGCAGTGAAGTCAGCATCAGCGAAGTTGCTCTGGCCCGCTCCCCTGCGGCAAACCAGCGCGGGAATAATACCGAATAGATAACCGGATACAAGCTGGCTTCTGACGCCCCCAGCAGGAACCGGCACAGGTAAAATTCCGAGGGTGTTTTGACAAAGGCCATATACACGCACACCAATCCCCAGGTGAACATGATACGGGCAATCCACTTCGTTGCCGAAAACTTCGCTGCCACGAGCGACCCCGGCACCTCAAAGAGCAAATAACCGATGAAGAAAATCCCTGCCCCCATGCCAAAGATTTCCGGAGTCAGCCACGGCATATCCTCCGTCATGGTGAGTTTGGCATAGGCCACATTCACCCGGTCAATACAGGCGATAATGGATACCAAAAACACCGGCAGAATGATACGCCAATCCCGCTTGCTTTTTAAGCGTTCTAAATTTACAGCTTCCATAATGATTCCTCCCCAATATGAGTTATATATTATAATGAAAAAATAAAAGCCCGTCCCGCGAAGGGACGGACTCATTATCCGTGTTACCACCCAAATTCCCTGCCAAATACAGGGCACTCTGCAACGTACCATCATACGCGGTTTCTGTAACGGGAAACGCCCGTGGCCGCTTACTGAATATGACCGTGCAAATGGTTCAGCGCCATACCTCAAGGATGATTTTCCATTTACGTTGGACTATCGGCTCCCACCTTTCCGACTCGCTGGCAGTCCGCTGGCAAATTTACTCTTTCCTATCATCAGTTGTTTTTTGTATATAGATTTTTGTTCTCCGAATTGTACAACCCCATACTAGCACCAGAGTGTAACCTTGTCAACACTATTTTTTCAAATCCGGCAGGAAATGAATATTTTTTCGCGAAGTATACTGTAAAAAACCGATTACCTTATATCATGGAAGAAAGCGAGTGTGATTAACATGCCCAAAGGCAGCATTAAGACATTATTCGTGGTCAGCATTATCCTGCTCACAGGCATATTGCTCAGTATCCAGACCTTTATCAATATCAGCCAGTTTAAGGGTGGAATGGAAGAACAGGTCAAGGCTACGCTGGAAGGGCAGGCCGGAGAAATCGCCGGCAAGCTGGATCAGCGGATTTTGCAGATAGCGCAGAAAACCGGCGGTCTTGCCTTAGGTGTCAGCCAGCTCAATGATTATGATACGGATGTTATGTTCGGCATAGCAGACGGCTATGTGCTTTCCGACCCGCTTATTATCGGCAGCGGCTTTTGGTTTGAGCCTTTTGCCTATGATGAGGATATTGAATATTACGGCCCCTACCGCACCAAAGGCAATGACGGCAAAGTGTCTTTGGACATGAGCTACAGCAATGCGGAATACGGCTATACGAAATTTGACTGGTACCAAAATGCCATGAAAGCTCCCGGCACGGTTGCCTGGACAGGGCCTTATCTGGATGAAGTCAGTCACACCACCATGCTCACTTCTGCCTCTGCCATTCGGGAAAACGGCAAATCTGTCGGCACCGTCACCGTGGATATCGGCATTACGGAACTGGAAGATTACGTCAAAAACATCACCATTGGCAGCAGCGGCTATGCGTTCCTGGTCAGTCAGGAAGGATTTTATCTGGCCTCCAAGGACGACAGCAAAAACATGAAAGCCAAAATTACCGAGGAGAGCAACAAGGATTTAGCGGCCTTAGGGCAAAAAATTGTCGGGTTAAAGGAACTTGAACTGGCTGAAACCGATGTTTTCGGTGAAGACAGTTATGTAATGGGCGTTCCCCTCTGCATTGACAATATGAAACTGGTACTGGTAGCGCCTAAAGCCGATTATCAGGGGCCAATTACCAATTCCATTTACACCAGCATCATCATGGCGATTCTGGTTATGATTATCCTCTGTGCCGCCATGATTGCCATTTTCAACCGGCGGGTAGGCTCGCCTATCTCTCATTTGATGGAGGAAGCCGGCAAAGTTGCCAATGGCGATTTGAAGCGCAAGGTTATGGTCACTGCGGATGATGAAATGGGTTCGCTGGGCACCTCCCTCAATCACATGATTGAAAATATCCGCGGCGTTATCGGGCATGTCAATGAAATGACCAAACATGTGGCCGAAGCCAGCGACCAGCTTACCACCAGCGCCGATCAGTCGGCGCAGGCCTCCCATATGGTAGCCGACAGCATTGTTTCCATTGCCGAAGGCGCTAGCGAACAGGCCGTGGAAGCCAGCAATATCCAAAACACCGCCGAAGAAGTAACCAAGACCGCTCAAAGTATCGTCAGCGACACCCAGAAGGTACTGGACAACGCCATCCACGCCCGCGATAAGATTGATACAGGGCGCGGAGCCATTCAGGAAGCGGTTAGGCAGATGAACAACATCACCGCCACAACGGACAGCATTCAGGCCTCCATTGCCAAACTGGACAGCAGTTCCCAGCAGATTGCCGATATCGTGGAGATGATTACCAGCATTGCCGAGCAGACCAATCTGCTGGCGCTCAATGCGGCTATTGAAGCCGCCAGAGCCGGCGAAGCCGGACGCGGTTTTGCCGTAGTTGCCGACGAAGTCCGTAAGCTTGCCGAAAGCTCCAATCAGTCTTCGCAGCAGATTGCCCAACTTGTACAGGGTAACCTCAGCGACATGAAGACTGCCGTAGAAGCCAGCAGCAGCGGCGCACAAAGTGTGCAGGCAGGTATCGAAACCGTACAGTCTGCCGACAAGGTATTTGCCGATATCGTCAATGTTATTGATGACCTGACGGAGCAAATCAAAAAGATTGCTCAGGGCATTGAATCCATGGCCAGAGAGAACGAAAATATGCTGCAGGCCAGCATCACGATTGCCAATACCAGCGGCAAGAATTCCGATGAAGCCCAGTCGGTATCGGCAGCCGGGCAGGAGCAGAGTGCCTCCATGCACGAAATCTCCGATGCCGCCCGCAACCTTGCCAAACTGGCCAGCGATTTGCAGACGGAAATGAACAAGTTCAAACTCTGATAAACAGTAAAAAGGAGCCGTGACTGGCTCCTTTTTGCTGTTCATCTATCGTGTTTTCAGCCTTTCGCCGATACCTCATTGTAGACATCCTTGAGCAAGGTTTCCTTACGCAGGGACTGGCATTCGCAATGATGTTCCTCGGCTTCAATCGTACGGATGGTTTCGAGGATAATCTCACCAATCATGGGGGCATCATCATAGAAAATATCAGCCATATCTTTGTGCGACCATTTTTCCTTGAGGCCTTCGCCGTAGTTTACGGTGAAGTAAAGGCCGGCATAGCAGGCGCCGATTTCCCGTGCCAGATAGACTTCGGGGCAGATACTCTGTCCCACAATATCGGCGTGGCCGTTCATCATGGCGACTTCTGCCGGACTTTCAAAATGGCGGCCATCGGTG
>DJYL01000015.1 GCA_002448495.1 Pseudoselenomonas ruminantium
ATTGGAAGAAATCATCAACAAACATCGGCAAAGCTTGAATGATACCGATATGGTCATCTATAAATACATTGTCCAGCACCGGGCGGAGTCCCGGCATATCTCCATTCACGAACTGGCCAAAAACTGTGCAGTGTCGTCTACCACGATTGTGCGTTTTGCCCAAAAGCTGGGGTTTGACGGCTTTGGGGATTTGAAGGCTGTGCTGAAAATGGAGGAAGGTGCTGAGTCGTATTATCGGGAAGATGTGCTGCATGATTTGCAGGATTTCTACACGCAGACGGCCAGCAAGGTATTTAAGCGCAATTTTGACAGCGCGAGCCGTCTGATTCATGAGGCAAACCGGGTGTTTATCTTTGCCTCCGGCTATGTGCAGAGCAATGTGGCGCAGGAATTAAAGCGCTTATTCTTTTATGACAATGTGCTGATTTACGAAATCAGCGGGCGGGAGGAATTTTCTTCTATTGCCCAAACCCTGACCACAGATGACCTCTTTATCTTTGTCTCGCTGTCCGGGGAAACGCCGCTGGTGGTGGATTTTGCCCGCAATTTACAGCTTCTTGATGTACCGTTTATCTCGATTACCAAGTTACATGATAATACACTAGCCAGTTTGTCCACCGTCAATTTGTATGTGTCGCCGGCCCGTTTCCAGCTTTATGACAATGAGGACGAGCATACGGCTTTTCAGTCCATGATGCCGTATTTTATGCTGATAGAGGTATGGTTTGTGAAATATCGCATGTATCTGCGGCGCAAGGAAAAATAGCCTTGCGCACAGCCGGCCATGTACCAAAGTACGGCAAATGAAACAAAATACAGGCGCAGGGCGATGTGCCGAAAACCCGCGAAACTATTGTGTTCGCGGGTTTTTTGCGTTATTCTCTAATTAGCGAAGCAATAATAACAAACTAGAAAAAATTAGGGGGCATTACAATGACCATCAGTAAAGATCGTCTGATGCAGGGAATGCAGAGATTTGGCGGCGCGATGTATACGCCGGTCATCCTGTTTGCATTCTTTGGCTTGACGGTAGCATTATCCATTATCTGTAAGAATGAGGGCATATTGGGGAGTATCGCCGCTCAGGGAACAGTATGGTATGATTTTTGGTTTGTGGTGGAACAGGGAGCCTGGACGGTATTTGCCCAGATGCCCATTCTCTTTGCCATAGCCGTGCCTATCGGCTTTGCCAAGAAGGAACCAGCCCGCTGCGCGATGGAAGGTTTCGTCATCTATATGCTGTTCAACTATTTCATTGCGGGGTTCCTGACGCTGCATGGGGCATATTTCGGCGTGGATTATAGTCAGGCAGCAGGCGCAGGGACGGGGCTGGCCATGATTGCCAATATCAAGACGCTCGATATGGGCATGCTCGGTGCCATCTTTATCGCCTGCATGACCGCGTATCTGCACAACCGTTTCTATGATACGAATATTCCCGACTGGCTGGGGATTTTCAAGGGGCCTGCTTTTGTCGTGGCGGTAGGTTTTGCGGTGATGATTCCGCTGGCCTTTATCTTCTGCATGGTATGGCCGGCTGTACAGCATGCCATTATGCAGTTCCAGGATTTCTTGAAGACCAGCGGTTTGGTCGGTGTTTGGGCCTATACGTTCTCGGAACGCATTTTGCTTCCCGCAGGTCTGCATCACTTCATCTATCTGCCGTTTATCTTTGGCCCGGCGGTCTGCGATGGCGGCATTCAGGCTTACTGGCTGCAGCATCTGAATGATTTTGCCGTCAGCGGCAAGTCTTTGGCAGAACTTTTCCCGGAGGGCGGCTTTGCTCTGCATGGCAGCTCCAAGGTCTTTGGCCTGCCCGGTGCGGCACTGGCTATTTACATGTGTGCTAAGCCGGAAAAACGCAAGAAAACGGCAGCGCTTTTGATTCCGGCAACGCTTACAGCCGTTATCTGCGGCATTACGGAACCTTTGGAATTTACCTTCCTGTTTGTGGCACCGCTGCTTTATCTGGTGCATGCCGTTCTCTCCGCGTGCCTGTCTTCGGCACTTTACGCCCTGGGACTGGCCGGCAACTTTGGCGGCGGCCTGATTGATGCCTTTGTGCAGAACTGGATTCCGCTGTTCCAGTATCATGCCGGAACCTATATTATGCAGATTGTGATCGGTTTGTGCTTTACCGCGATATACTTTGTGGTTTTCCGTACGTTGATTTTGAAATTTGATTATGCAACTCCCGGTCGTACGGCTGATGATGTGGAGGATAAATTGTTCTCCAAGGCTGAATATCAGGCCAAGAAGGAAATGGAAGAAATGGGCCTGGCCGATAATGCGCTGGCCATCAAGGCTAAGGTGTTCCTTGATTGCCTGGGCGGCCCGGATAATATCAGGGAAGTCACCAACTGTGCTACTCGTCTGCGGGTAACGGTTGCCGATCCGGACAAGGTTGCCGCCGTGGGCAAATTTACCAAGGCTGGTGCTTTTGGCCTCGTGAAAAATGGCAAGGCCATTCAGGTTATCGTAGGTCTTTCTGTACCTCAGGTACGCAGCTATTTTGACGCCTTGTTGAAGGGCGAGAAAATTGACAACACGGCAGCGCAGCCGGCAGCAAAAGAAACGGCTGCTTTGGACAATAGTTTGGCCATGAAATTAAGCGCTTGTGTATCCGGCAGACTGATGGATATGAGCGAAGTCAATGACGATATGTTTTCCCAGAAGATGATGGGCGATGGCATTGCCATTGAACCAGAGGGCGATACCGTAGTTGCGCCTGCCGATGCAGAAGTTACCATGATTATGGAGGAAAGCCTGCATGCCATCGGTCTGCGCCTGCAGAATGGTGCAGAACTCCTTATCCATATCGGCATTGACACGGTGAAGTTAAATGGTCAGGGCTTTGAGGCTTTGGTCAAGGCTGGTGATAAGGTAAAGGCCGGTACGCCGCTGATTCATTTTGACCAGCAGGTGATTAAGGATGCCGGTTATCAGACCACGGTTATCATGGCAGTGACCAACAGCACGGATTATCCGCAGATGCAGAAACATGAAGATGCGGAAGTCAAATGCAACGAAACGCCGGTACTGGTTTTTTGAACTGACGGATTAGGAAATGTTCTTAGATAAAGGATACAGTAACATGAATAAGCTAAAATGGTGGCAGAAAACAAATGTATATCAGGTCTATCCCAAGAGTTTTCTCGATACAACAGGCAGTGGCACAGGGGATATCAAAGGCATTACAGCCAAATTGGACTATCTGAAAACTCTGGGCGTCGGGGCAATATGGCTGACGCCGGTATACCCCTCGCCCATGGTGGACAATGGTTATGATATTGCCGATTTTACGGCCATTGACCCCTCGTATGGCACGATGGCCGATATGGAGGAGTTGATTGCCGAAGGTAAGAAGCGGAATATTCGCATGGTGATGGATTTGGTCTATAACCATTCTTCCGATAAGCATCCGTGGTTTATCGATTCGGCAAGCTCGCGGGACAGCGAACATGCAGACTGGTATATCTGGCGGGATGCCAAGCCGGATGGTTCGGCGCCGACCAACTGGCGCTCCATCTTTGGCGGCAGCGCCTGGACCTGGTGCGAAGCGCGGCAGCAGTATTATCTGCATACCTTTGCCGCGGCACAGCCGGATCTCAACTGGGAAAATCCCGCTGTGCGTCGGGCGCTCTATGATGCGGCCAATTTCTGGCTGGACAAGGGCGTGGGCGGTTTCCGCATCGATGCCATTGTCTACATCAAGAAGCCGGAGGTGTTTGTGGACGGTGAGCCGGACAGCGATGACGGTATGGTCAATATTCATAGCATGATTGCCAACACTCCGGGAATATTGGATTTTCTCTATGAGTTTAAGGAGCAGGTTTTTGCCGGTCACGATATTTTTACCGTGGCAGAAGCCAATGGTGTGGAGCCTCATGAGTTGGATAAATGGGTGGGGGAAAAGGGCGCCTTTGATATGCTCTTTGAATTCTCCCATATGAATCTGGAATTTCCGGATGGGGAGCTTTGGAGCCATGCTACGGGGTATACGCCGGAGATTATCCCTGAATTGAAGAAGGTATTGTCTGCAAGCCAGCATGCTACCGCGGACAACGGCTGGTATCCTGCATTTTTTGAAAATCACGATCAGATGCGCTGCGTGGAACATTATTTTCCGGCAGAGGCCAATAAAAAACTGGCGGCAAAGGCTATGGCTGCCGTGCTGATGACGCTGCGCGGAACCCCGTTTATTTATCAGGGGCAGGAACTGGGCTTGGGCAATACGGCATGGGCGAATATTGAGGATTATAACGACATTTCTTCCCATGGGCAGTATGAACTGGCTTTAGCAGAGGGAAAAAGTCCGGCAGAGGCGATGACGATAGTTCATCGATACAGTCGGGATAATGCCCGTACGCCCATGCAGTGGACAAGAGGGAAAAATGCCGGATTCAGCGCGGGGGTTCCGTGGCTGCCTGTGCATGAGGATTACGCCTGCCAGTGCGTGGAAAGTGAAGCTCTGGCAGAGGATTCCGTGTTGTCCTGGTATCGGCAGCTGTCCGCCCTGCGCCAGTCCGGGGAAGCGGCAGGTGTTCTTCAGCAGGGCGATTATACGGAACTATTGGCAGACAACCCTGCGATTATGGCCTTTCGGCGCCGCTTCGGCTGCCGGATGGTCTATACATTGGTGAATTTTAGCGGGCAGAGACAAACCTATGAATTGCCGGAGCTGGAGGAGGCGCGTCTGCTCAGCGGCAGTATTTCTGGCAGTCAGCAAGGAAGCCTGCGGCCTTATGAAGCCGTAATTTATATCAAGGAAACAGGTGAACGTTTATGAAGATAGGTGCCAGTGATTACGATGGAACGTTGTTCCGAAAGGGAACCATTGCTGTGGAAGACGTGAAGGGAATAAAGGTCTGGCGGGCGGCTGGCAATAAATTTGGCGTGGTCAGCGGACGGGACTATGGCATGCTGATGCCGCAGCTTAATCACTACGGCATTGAATCGGATTATGCCGTCTGCAATAACGGCGGCATAATCTTTCGCGCTGACGGCACACCGCTGTGGCAGGGCAGTATTCCCTTGAAAATATTGACGGAAATTGTGCGGGAACCCTCCGTGCGCCGTTCCTTTCACTTTGCGTTTTCTGCCGTGGACAAGACTTATCTTTACCATGAGCGGGAAGGTTCATGGATTATGCGGGAGGCTCTGGAATGGGATTTTCCGATAGTCAAGATAGAGGAAAAGGACATTATGGCTCTGCCGCAGATTCATCAGTTCTGTCTAGGGTATCATGAAGCCGGAGAAGCAGATGAAACCAGCGCCATCATCAACGAAAAGTACGGTATGTTTGTTCATGCCTATCCCAATGGCTGCAGCGTGGATATTACGCCCGCGGGAGTAAGCAAGAGTCAGGGCATAAAAAAGCTGTTGGAGCTTATGGAATGGCAGGAGGCCGAGGTCTGCGCCATTGGTGATGAAAGCAATGATTTGCCCATGCTCGAAGCCTTTGCAGGCTTTACCGTGAATACAGCCAGGGAGGTCATTAAAAAGCGGGCGCGGGCAGTGTATGCTTCTGTGGGGGAGATGCTCGTGGAAAATTTGTAAAAAGCGGACAAGTGAATAAGGCTTCTCTTTGTAGAGGGGCTTTATACATACATATCAATATATAATTATATGTTAATATTAGAGAAAGGGAGCTTTGGTTATGAGAATGAGCAAAAAAGTTGCCGCAATCCTGACATGCTTAACTGTGGGGGCTGTGGGGCAGGCTTACGCTGCTGATGCGGACAGTTTCACGGATGTACCCAAGGATCACTGGAGTTATGAAGCACTGGATTACCTTGCCCGGGAAGGAATTATTGAGGGCATGGGCAATGACACCTTTCAGGGTGGCCGGGCGATGAGCCGCTATGAAATGGCGGCAATCGTAGCAAAGGCCATGCAGAAGGGCGGCGGTAATTTTGGGGACAAAGCTGTGCTGGACAAACTTTCAGCAGAGTATGCCGGCGAACTTGATACCTTGAAAAAGCGTGTGGATGCGCATGACAAAGATATTAAAGATTTGCAGGCGAAGACGGAAAAGTTCAAAGTATGGGGCATGACCCGCGTACAGGTAGGCAATGATAACGGTTTGGTGAAGGATGGACACAACGGCGACTATAACAATCGCTTTTATCTCGATTTAGAAGGCTCGATGAAGGTGAATCCATATATGACGGCACGTTTTACGATTGAAAAAAATGCCCGTCATCGCGATAGCGAATATCAGACCAAGACGAAATACAAGACTTTCCAAAAAAAAGATGGAACTTATATAACCAAGGAATATCAATCAACAATAAGCGGTGAAAATCGTGATGATGTGACCATGGATGCCAACCACAATGGCTCGATATCCAATATCTGGGTAGAGCTGGCCTTGGGCAAGAATCATGACTGGTATACCAATATTGGCCGCAAGTGGAATGGTATTGGTATGCAGAATCTTATGCTGGGGGGACAGGTGGATGGCATTGCCACTTATCATCCCATTGAGAAGGGGCATGGCTGGTGGCTGAGTGCCCAGTACTGGAAACCCTCAGCTGATTGGGCGAATGAAAATGTTACTTATGATGAAGATGCGGATGTGGTAACGGTGGAACGTCATACGCATCGTGCACCCATCGTGGGGACGTTGAATTTCTGGGGACCTTTAGGCAAGTATTTGGAAGCTAATGTGGCGTATTCCAGAATACTCC
The DNA here is from genome assembly GCA_002448495.1 of Pseudoselenomonas ruminantium. Classification (GTDB taxonomy): domain Bacteria; phylum Bacillota; class Negativicutes; order Selenomonadales; family Selenomonadaceae; genus Selenomonas_A; species Selenomonas_A ruminantium_I. The sequence goes on from DJYL01000015.1 coordinate 6,693, forward strand.
AGCATCAGTATGATGGCAATCGTGATAGCGGGCAGTATGGTTACTGGACGCAGGCGAAGAATTTCTATGGTATAGACCTCAAGGCAAAGGTGCTCAAGGATTTGACGATTACCGGCTCGTATGTTAAATCCGATGTGCCGTTGGATAAGCAGACATGGGCAGATGGCGGCCATCCGGACAGAGATTGGGCGGTAAAAATTGAATACAAAGGTACAGATTTAAACAAAGTAAAATCATGGGGACTGTATGCGAAGTGGGTTAATCTTGGCTGTATGGCTGACCTTGGGCATGACGATGAATGGGCTACCCGTGAGCCAAGTTTTGTTAACGGCGTTAAAGGCTGGTATTTCGGCATGAAGATGGTTCCGTGGAAAAATTGCGAATGGGAAACCATGTGGGCACCGCACCTTACAGAAAATTCCAGCCAAAATGCAAGTGCATATCATCGTCATATTCTCCGCAGCTGGCTTGACTTCCATTTCTAATCGCTTGTTTGAGAGGAGCTACATTGATGAGTCGTAAACAATATTTGCGCCGGGCGATTGGCATATCGCTGGCGTTAGGATTCTTGGCAACACCAGTGGTTATGCCGGTGGACTGTGCCTTCTCTTTGAACAGCGTGTCCGTAGCTGAGGCTGCGGCGGTTAGTGCTGCTGACGTTGTATTGGTGGGTACTGTGCAGAGCAAGCTGGGAGCTGGCACGGACTGGGCTCCAGCTGATGGTGCCACTATTATGCAGCCTATAGGCAATGGCAAATATAAGTTCAAAGGGAAATTGCCTAAGGGAATTTATGAGTTCAAGATTGCCATAGGCGGCAGCTGGAATGAGAATTATGGTGCGGGCGGTAGTCGGGATGGCAATAATATGAGCCTGAAACTGAAGGAGGAAAAAGAAGTAACCTTTATTTATGACAGTCTGAGTCATGAAACAACGGTCACCTATGAGGGCATGGAGATGGATTTGGCGGCAGCAAAAAAGGCAGAGGCAGCCGAAGGCCGGCTTATTGTTCTGACCGGCACGGTACAGATGAAAGCCGGTGCGCAGAAAGACTGGGACCCCGGAGATATGGCTACCCGCATGAAGCCTTTGGGTCATGACTTCTATAGCCTGACTGTGGATTTGCCGGCGGGAACTTATTACTATAAGATTGCCATTGGTGGCAGTTGGGCAGAAAATTATGGTTTGGGCGGTCATTTTGATGGAGCTAATGTACAGCTGACTCTGCCCAAGGCGCAGAAGGTTACGTTCTACTATAATGATAAGACCCATGCCATAGCTGACAGTACGAGCTATAAGATGCTCGATGATGCCGGCCTGCCTAAAATCAGCGGGAGTTTTGGACAGCTGCAAGATAATGCCATGCGGGATTTACAATTGGCGGAGTTTTATCAGCAGACCATGGATTTAAAGGCCGGCACCTATGATGTAAAAGTTCAGCAGAAGGGGAAGAAGCCGCTGGCACAGAAGGTGGAGGTCAAAAAAGACGGCCCGGTGACATTTTACTACGACAGCAAGGAAAACCGTTTGATTGCGGATGATGGGCG